>JAQUOK010000005.1 GCA_028717165.1 Victivallaceae bacterium
TAAAGAAAAGGTAATTTTTATGGGCGAATTTCTGTAGTCCTTTGGCGGTTACCTTGTAGACAGGCCCCTTCAGCAATACCCATTCATCTTCTTCGTTGGCCAGCTGGTCCGGGACATATAACTTATAGAAATTCCCGTCAATCAGCAGAGCAAGTTTTTCACCTCTGAAATGCATTGACAACTGAATCCATTTAAGAATACCGTTATGATCAAGTTTAAGAGAAAGGTCGTAGAAACCTTTGCGTTCCTTAGACTGAATAAGTTCCACTTTTTCAATATTCCTGGAATGAAAAAACTGGTTTGTGTTTATCCAGTATTCACGCCCGTCAAAACTGGTAATTTTCTTCTCCAGTTCTTTGGATCTGGGGTATTGGATAATCTGATGAAGGCTCAGGACGTAACTGGTCTGTTCCTTGGGTTTCATTGCCTCCTGAAGAATTTCACAACCGGTTATCAGCAGTACGGTAAGCGCCGCGGCCGGCAAGAATATTTTTTTGAGCATAGTTTTGCCTCCGATCTGTTTTTTGAGTGTACGAAATATTCTGTTTCGTACTCAAGTAAACAATACTATAGCATGTCTTCATGCCATTTTCTATAGAAGGAAGCCAAACTAATGTCAAGTTTTTTTGCCGCCAGGCATTTGTCGCCGCCTGAATGCTCGAGAACTTTTTCCATATATAAACGCTCCTGCAGCTGCAGGTATTTTTTCAGCGGGATGATATCATCCAGTTTGTCATTGACGATTTTTCCCCATTTCACTTCGGGTATGACTTCCCTGAATAACTCGTCCGGCAGTTCATCGCAACCGATCCTGCCGGTCTCGTTAGCCGCCACCAGGCGTTCTACCAGGTTTTCCAACTGGGTAATATTCCCCGGCCAGTCGTATTCGCACAGGACCGCCAGAGCCTGACTGCTGATGTCGACGTTTTTACTGTTTTCATTTGCAAAACGCATAAGGAAATCCTCGACAAGCCGGGGAATATCTTTGCGGCGCTCACGCAGCGGCAGCAGGACGATCGGTACCACGTTCAGTTTTTTGTAAAGGTCTTCGCAAAATTCACGGGTAATGGTCTTACTGTACAGGTCGCAGGTCGAGCCCACGACTAACCTGACGTCTATATTGGTCATCTTTGAACTGCCGTTGCGCTGTATTTTTTTGTTCCGCAGCATGTAGAGCATTTTTATCTGGGTATTCATGGGGAGGGCGTCTATGTTATCGAGGAACACCGTACCGGAATTATTTTCCTCAAATACTCCCGGTATGTTTTCCGGGTGTTCCGAATCAATATCCCGGACATAACCGAAAAGTTCGGCATCCTCCATATTTCCCGGAAGCGCGGCGCAGTCAAGTTTGGCGAAACCGTATTTGCCGCGCCTGCTTTTGGCGTGTATCCTGCGGGCTATCGTTTCCTTGCCGGTGCCGGCTTCGCCTCTGAGCATTACGGGCGAATCGCTCGGCGCGATTTTTTCTATAAGCGCATATATCTTCAGCATGGGCTCCGAAGATGTGACCAAGGTACTGAAGCCGTCCGTTTTCTGCAGGCTGCGTTTATACAGGAGATTTTCGATCATGATATTCGCATTGGAAAGAGTTATGGACATGGTCAGGAGCAGGGCGTCAGCGTTCAGGGGTTTGGTTACGTAAGTAGTCGCTCCGTTTTTAACGGCTCTGTAGGCGATATCCACTTTGTCGGCGTCGGTAAGGACAATGATCGGCAGAAGGTCATGAAAACAATGAACGGAGGCTACCAGTTCCTGGCTGAGCAGATTATTTTGGGGAAAATCGATAAATATCAGATCGTAAGATTCCTCACGAATTGCATTTATCGCCTCATCGACTCTTGAAAAAGTTGAAACCGTATAGCAATTCTGACTTAATAAATCACTTAATTCACAATTTAAGCTGTCGTCCTGACTGAAAACTAATACTTTCGGCATGATTACCTCTCTCAAATTTAAGAAAATTAATGAGATTCTCCAGCAAAAAATAATTTAAACTCAAATAAACAATCTGTCAAGCCATATGCGGTTTAATAAAAAATATTTGCCCCGGATTTATGAACTATGAAACCCTGACAAGGCAAATTTTCTGAAACAACACTTGCAAAATTCATGGCCGGAAATATATTAATTTCACAAAATAAAATTAAAACTTCACAATATGAAGCCATGAAGTCGCTTGACAAAGTTTTCGACATAATGGAATTGGTTGCCGCGATGGAAGGTGAAAGCGTAAGTCCGGGGGCGGCGGCGAAAATTCTAAACCTTAACCCCGCCACCTGCGTCCGCTTTATGAAATATCTTTGCAGGCGGGGTTACCTTGAGCAGGTTTCCCGGAGGGATGGATATGTCGCGGGGCCGGCCGGCTTAACTTTCACGGACCGGCAGAGCAAGTATTCGAAAATAATTGAAGCCAGCGAGGAGCCGGTAAAAAAACTGGCGGACCGGCTTAACAACTATATGAATATTTCGGTTCTTTACAATTCCGTCCGATATCTGCTTTATATGTATTCGGCGCATACCCGGAAAACTTCCGGGGCGAGAAGGATCAGGTTAGCTTATGACGTCGCAACCAGCCGCCTGCTGCTCTCCGCCTGCCATGAAAAAACGCGTGACGAAATTATTGATCTGGCAGGTATGCCCGGAGCGTTATGGGATAATATCAATGACCGGGAGTCCCTTTTGAAAGCGCTGGCGAAAATCAGGGAAAGCGCGTGCATAAGCTTCCCCGATCCCCGTACCGGGCAATGGATTATCGGCGGCCTGATTCTTGCCGAGGGTTTCCCGGCGGCCGCGATCGGCTTCGGCATTGACGGCAGCGACCCGGCGGAAGCGCTTCAACTGACCCGGGAAACCGTAAAGGAAATAGAAAAAAATCTTAATCGCAAAGAAATAGTCTTTTAAGTTGCGAGTTGCGAGTTGTAAAAAGAAAAAATAATAAATTTATCCCTGGAAGGGATATTCAACATAGCCCAGGGCATCGCCCTGGAAATGTTATTGTTCCTTAAATGTTCCCTGTAAGGGAACCTCAAAACGGCAGGGACAATTGAAGTTCCCCGGCAGGGAACAAAAACTTTGGCGGTGATTTACCCACCGCGTTGCGGTGGGCTACGTTGAACAACCCTTTCAGGGTTAATAAGTTACAATATTAAAATAGTTAACAGGTAAAAATATAATGAAAATAAGCAGTGAAGCTAAAAAAAGAGCCGTGGATTTTCTGGAAAACGAAAAACAGTTTCATCTCGGCATGCTCCCCACCGAACAGGCCAACCCCAAAACCCGCGGCCTCGACAAAGTTTTCCAAACCGCTACCGCCGCCGGAGTGAAAATGCTTTTTGCCGTGGATGAGGATATTATTCCGATGGCGGAAAAAATCTTTGCGGGCAAAGAGTTCGCCGCCATGCTGGAAAATTCCTATAAAACGATCATTAACGGCGGCAAAGTCATTTTTTCCGGCTGCGGCGCCACGGGCCGGCTCAGTATCCTGCTTGAAAGCATGTGGCGGGCGTTTTTCAGAAGAACAGAACAGGAAAACCCGGGAATTTTCGCCAAAATCGCCCGTTTTGAAAATACCGTGTTCAGCATTATGACCGGGGGCGATTACGCCCTGATAAAATCCGTGGAATCGTTTGAAGACTACCCGCAGTTCGGCAAACGCCAGGCGCAGGAACTCAATATCAGCGCTGGCGACACGCTGGTCGCCATCACCGAAGGCGGCGAAACTTCATCCGTGCTCGGTTCGCTGGCCGAGGCGGTCAGGGTCGGGGCCAAAGCCTTTCTGCTTTTCAACAACCCGGCTGAAATCCTGCGTAAACACATAAAACGTTCGCGGGAAGCCATCGATAGCCCGAACGTAACCGTACTCGATCTCTTTTGCGGCCCCATGGCAATAGCCGGTTCGACCCGGATGCAGGCGACCAGCAGCGAACAACTCGTCGCCGGAGCGATGCTGGAAAAAGTCCTGAGCCGCATTCTCCGGGAGAACCTTTCTCCTGAAAAAGCGGCGTTATTTCCGGAATCTGACCTTGATTACGCCGCGGCGACGGCGGAAATAATCTGGACCACGGAGAGCGCTTCCGCCTTGACGGCAATTGCCGAATATATCCGTTTCGAAGAAAAAACCTACCGGGCAAAAGGACTCATTACTTATTTCGCCGACGAATTTATGATCGATATTTTCACCGACACCACCGAACGGGCTCCGACTTTCATGCTCGCGCCGTTCAGGAAATTCGATGACCTGAAAATGCTGCCGTCGCCGGCTTTCGTCAAAACGCCGTTTTTCGCAACGCCCGACGCCTGGCTGCATTATCTCGGCCGTCCCCTCCGCTGCCTGGAATGGAACGCCGCCGACTACCTCGAAATGCGGGCTCCGGAAAAAATTATCAACAAACAGCCCGCGATCAGCCGCAGGGAAATGTACCGTTTCCTGATCGGCAGTGAGGAGGAAAAATGCCGTTTCGAATCCCCGGCGAGCGCCGCCGTAAGCATTTTTTCAGGCAACGAGTTTAAGGGACACCCTCATGCAGTCAGGAATTTTCCCCAACACCGGACCTTGATAATCGGGGAGGCCGCGAACGTCCCGCAGGACGCTTTCGCAATTCCCGGCGTAATAAAGCGGACGAACCTGAGACTGCTTGAACACATGCAGGTTAAACTGGTAATGAACGTGATTTCGACCGGCGTCATGGTTTGTATGGGCCGGGTCAAAAGCAACTGGATGAGTTTTGTCAGCATGTCGAACAAAAAACTCATTGACCGGAGTATCCGCTTGATTTCCGAGCTTGCCGCCATAAGTTACAAGGACGCGTGTTATGCTCTGCATCAATCCATAGTCGAGCTGGAAAAAATGGATTTCACCGGCAAAGAGGAGCCGTCGCCGGTGCAATATACGTTAAATAAATTAATAAAATAAAAATACAATCGCACCAGGACGTTCCCGGTGCGATTGTATTTCTGGGTTATTTCAAAATTTGCGGTGGACTTTCTTCTGCTTGATTCTGGGTTCCTCTAAATAGAGGGAATACCATAATTCGCCTAAACCGGAATTGGAAAACTGTTTGACGTTGCCGTTCGCCAGCTTCTCGCGGTTTTCCGCGATTGCCGGATGCTCGACCGCCTTGCGGGCGTCGGTCAGAAGTTTCAGGGCTTTGTCCGCTTCGCCGTTCTTGACCAGTATCCAGGAATAGAGGCCGTAAAGCAGCGCCGCGTTTTCGCCTTTCAGCCGCTTGACTTTTTTTCGGAAAAATTTCTCAATTCCC
This sequence comes from Victivallaceae bacterium, assembly GCA_028717165.1. Taxonomy (GTDB): domain Bacteria; phylum Verrucomicrobiota; class Lentisphaeria; order Victivallales; family Victivallaceae; genus JAHOYW01. The sequence continues at coordinate 5,262 of JAQUOK010000005.1, forward strand.
CCTTCTCCGCGCTTGTACATGCGGGCTATCTTAAAAGCCGAAGCGCGGGGATCGAAAAATAAACAGTCCGGCATCAGTTCGTCAACCTTTTTGAAATCCTTTATCTGGTAATAGAACATCATGCGCATGGTGCTTATCTGCTGCTTGAGCAGGAAATTCCATTTGAAATAACGATCTACCTGATAAGTGGCTTTCAACGCTTCGTAAATAGCGTCGTTCTGGTCCTTTTCCAAAGTCTTCTGGACTGCCTTGGCGTTCGCGCCGGGACGGCTCTGGAATATCTGGAGTTTGCGGTTGATCTTTTTCTGCGCCTCGGTCATTTTATCCTGAATGGCGTTGTTGATCTTATTTATTTTGTGGCGGATAAAAAGCCCTGTCCCTATCCAGCAAACGGCAAAGGCCGCTATGGTGTTGATCACTGTCCACGCGGCGCCGTATTCCATGGCGCTGAGCCAGCCGATAAGAGCGGCAAAAACCAACGATATAATCAAAGTATACATATAAACTCCTCTATAAGTTATCAGTTATAACAGTTATCAGTTACCAATTGCCGGTCTGACGGCCGGCGCTCCCGGCCATCATTTAAATTCGTAATTATTTCTTCTTTCGGTTTTTTTTCTGTTGCTGTTTTTTAAGTTTTTTAAGTCGTTTCCGCCTGGCGGCGTCCTCTTTTGAAAAAGAATTTTCCGAAGCCATGAAATCTCCCGTTCCGCCATCCATAACGGGCGTCATGCCTCCCATGGAATCCAGCCCGCCCATAGCCGGCATGCCGCCTGTAAAACTGTTGAACAGTCTTTTGAACATGCCGCTTTTCTTCATCATTTTGCGCATCTGGTTAAATTGTTTAACCAGCCCGGAAACCTGTTCGAGCGAATTGCCGCTGCCTCCGGCGATGCGTTTGCGCCGGGAAAAATCAACAATATCCGGCCGACTGCGTTCTTCCGGGGTCATTGACAGAATGATCGCTTCGACTCGTGAAAAATGTTTCGGGTCGAGAGCGCCTACCGCTTTGCTGATGTCCCGGCCGCCGGGAAGCATTTTCAATATGGATTCGGCGCCGCCGAGCCTGGATATCTGCTTGAGCTGGGCCAGAAAATCGTTAAAGTCAAACTGGTTCTTCTGAAATTTGCTTTTGAGTTTTTCGGCTTCCTTGAGGTCAAGCTCTTCCGTCGCTTTTTCCACCAGGGAAACGACGTCTCCCATGCCGAGAATTCTCGAAGCCATGCGGTCGGGATAGAATACCTCAAAGTCATCGAGTTTTTCACCTACCCCGATGAATTTCACCGGACAGCCCGTGACCCGGCGCATCGATAAAACGGCGCCGCCGCGTGCGTCCCCGTCGAATTTGGTCAATACCAGCCCCGTAATGCCGAGCGCCCGGTGAAAATGATCAGCCACCGAAACCGCTTCCTGCCCCAGGGCAGCGTCCGCAATCAGCAGGATTTCCCCGGCCCGCGCCGCCTGGGACACTCTGACCAGTTCCTGAACCATTTCTTCATCGATCTGCAAGCGCCCGGCCGTATCTACAAGGACGACATCGGCATGCTGAAATTTGGCTTCATCGACGGCGTTGGCCGCGATTTGGGCGACATTCGGGTTGCCGCGTTCCGAATAGACCGGAACGTCTATTTCGCGCCCAAGCACTTCCAGCTGGTCTATGGCCGCGGGACGATAAACGTCTCCGGCAACCAGCAGAACTCTCTTTTTATCTTTTTTCAGCTTGAGCGCCAGTTTGGCGGCGCTGGTGGTTTTGCCGCTGCCGTGCAGGCCAACCAGCATTATCACGGCGGGAGATGATTTAAAGTTCAGCGGAGCTTCCGCTTCCCCCATCAGTTCGACCAGGCGGTCATTGACTATCTTGGTAAGCTGCTGGGCCGGAGTAACGCTTCTGATCACCTCATGCCCGATACAGTCTTCACTGACCGTTTTTACGAAGTCTTTTACTATTTCAATATTGACGTCCGCTTCCAGCAGCGCCAGTTTCATTTCCCGCATTGCCTCCTGGATATTGGATTCGCTTAAACGCGCCCGCCCGCGCAGTTTGCGGAAAGTATCCTGAAGCTTATCGCCAAGTGCATCAAACATATTAAAAACTTTCTATTTTATCGAACAGTTAAGGTTTCAACCCAAATCAAAAGTAGATAATATAGTCTCAAATCTTACAAATACAACATCTGCCGTTTGAAAGTTCAGGCACTTTGCTGTATGGTTATCATGTCGCAGAAAAATTACGGGCGAAGGCATTGATCATGGAAGTATATTGTCCTGAATGCAATATGGCGTATGAAGTCAGTGAATCCCATCGGAACGCTTATATGTTCTGCCTGGGGTGCGACAGTTTTTTCAAGATAAAAACGGCTGCGCCTGTCGAAAAAAAGGAACCCCCCGAATCTCCGCCTGAAGATAAACCTGAATCCGTAAAACGCCAAGGCGCCGCTTTCAACGAAAAACCGTCCGTCCTGATTGACGATTTTCTCAATCCGGAGGAGGATTTCGAAGGCATCCCGGAAGACGTTCCTGCCGAATATATTGATTTTCTAAGCGCCGGGCTGGAGCTTGATTCAGGAGATATCCTGGAACACCATGAAAAAAACGTGCATGATGAAAATTTCCCGCAGCGGAAATGACTCGCCGATCCTGTCCCGCAAATGGTCTGCCGCGCCTGACCCGAGAACTTTTATTTTTACGGAACCGGACATGTTATTGACCGTTAGTTAATGCGCAATAAGTTACTGTTTTCACGCCGTGTGCAAGTTTTTTTTCGACATTTTCGCCTCAGAGAGGGAACTCAACGGAGGGCGAGACTCTGTCGAGCCGCAAACGGTTAACGTATTTCGGCTCGTGAGGACACTCGCCCTCCAGGAAATGTGTAATGCGGCGGTATTCGAAAACAAGCCGTATCCCGGCAGGCACAATAAAAAAACTTGCACACGGCGTTGTTTTCATGATTTCGGTCAAACAGTCTGTTCCAGAATGCCAATGATTTTTTCAGCTATATTCTTCTTGCTGTCCCTGGCAAGCTCAATTATCCCGCCGTCACAGGATAATAAAGTTACGGTATTGGCGTCCGCCGCGAAACCGCTGTCGGTTTTGCTTATGTCGTTGGCGGCTATCCAGTCCAGATTTTTACGCCGCATTTTATCCCTGGCGTTAACCAGCAGGTTTTCGCTTTCGGCGGCAAAACCCACGAGGATTTGACCGGCCGGTTTGTTCCGCCCCAATGAAAGGAGAATATCTTCGGTAGCTTCAAGTTCCAGTGTCAGGCCGCCTGAAGTTTTCTTGATTTTATGTTCACAGCATTGCTTCGGGGTAAAATCGGCGACTGCGGCAGCCATGATGACCAGATCGGCATCAGCGGCTTCGGCTTTGACCGCCGAGGCCATTTCGGCAGCGGATTCGACATTTAGCAGACGCACTCCGGCCGGTGCGGAGAGATTTACCGGGCCGCTGACCAAAACCACCTGCCAGCCGCGTTCAGCGGCGGCGGCGGCCAAAGCATAACCCATCTTTCCGGACGAGCGGTTAGACAGGAACCTGACAATATCTATTTTTTCGCGGGTCGGCCCGGCTGTTATCAATACTTTCATCGGGAGTTCTTATGGGTAAAAATAAACGGGTTTTCATCTTTGAACTGACGGGGATGGCGAAGCAGACGGCATCTCTGGCACATAAAATTGGCAAGCCCGTAAATGACAGCGTTCTCCTCCGCCTTGCGGATGGCGACTTCACAATCCTGCGGAATTTCGATAAAATCAGGGTTGTTGTCCGCAATAATCAGCCCGGGGCCGCGAATGATCCTGATCTTTACGACCGCATCGTCCGGAAGCACCAAATGATTGACCACTTCGGTACTGTTGCTGAAAGCCAGCCCCAGCCCGGTTTTGAAAATACTGTGCGTTATGCTGCGGTAATACGCCGTGCTGCCGTGAACCGTCGACATGCCGACCGCGTCTCCGACGATCTCATTGGCGTAAAGTTCCTCATTTATCCAAACCCGGTAACGCATGGCGCGGGCCCGGTTGCTGTTATGAATGAAAATGTCATTGAGGCCTAAAATTTCCCGGTCCCGGAAACGGCAATATAATTTCGGGTTAAGCGTCCTGATGCTCCTGCCGGCACAGAATTCGTCAAGCTGTTTTTCATAGGAGTGCTCTTTGCAGAGCGGCGCGGTTTCTTCGTCGCGCAGCGGCAATTTGGGAATTCCGGGATAAAGGCGCTCGGCATCCAGAAGTGCGCCGTCGCCGCCGTGGGCGATGACCAGTTCAGCCGCGCCGTCAGTCAGCTCAAAACCCCGGGCTTTCAATAAAGGAATTATATCTTCAAGATGTTGCCCGATAAGTTTAGCCTTCATAGTGACTTATTCCTCATTTTGGCGATTATCGCGTAAAGTACCGCCGCCGCGCAATTACCCACGTTGATAGATTCTTTTTGCCCGAACATAGGCAAACTTATCACGCCGTCGCATAATTTCAAGGTTTTTTCTTCAATTCCCAGCGCTTCGTTGCCCATGACTATCGCCAGCGGAAACTCGTATTCATAGTCCCACGCGAAAACGCTGCCGGCAGTACATTCCACCGCCAGAACCTGTTTAACGCCTTCCGTTTTCAGTTGCCTGACGGCCGTCGCCGAATCCGGCATTTGGCGGCAGGGGATCATTTTATCGGCGCCCATGGCGGTTCTTTCCAGCTTCGGGTGCGGCGGCGCCGGCGTATAGCCGCAGGCGATAATTTCTTTTGCACCGACCGCATCGGCGATGCGGAATATGTTGCCGGTATTGAACGCGCTCCGCAAGCGGTCAAGGACAATCGTGATTTCCGGCGGTTTTTTTTCAATATTCATCGTTTTCTCCTGATTACAAACGGTATCTCATAACGCGGCAAACGAGAAATTCGGCTGTTCCCCGGACCTCATTTCCTGGCTTTCAAACTTTTTTAAGCTATTTATCTGCTTTTTCCCCAAAGCGGTGTCTCCCCCGCCTTCCGAATTATGAGATTGCCGTCCATGCCGTTAAAATACCTTTTTTTATATGTTTTTTCAATCGATATCCCTGTAATTCCTGATTTTAAGCGCTATAGTAAACCGGGTTTGGTTCCCTAAAAGGAGGACATAATTAATGAAAATCCATGAAATGAGTACAAAACAGCATAAAATTCTGGCTAAACTCGAAGGCTGGATATCAATTTTTGCGAATATCGTATTGTTTGCCTTCAAGCTGTGGGTAGGTATCTGCTCCAATTCGGTGGCGATCATCGCCGACGCCTGGCACAGCCTTTCCGATTCGGTTACTTCGGTTATCCTGCTGTTCGGGATAAAGATGTCCGACAAACCGGCAGACAAAGAACATCCTTTCGGGCACGGGCGCTCGGAATTGATCGCGACTCTGGTTATCGCCATCCTGCTTGCCGTCGTGGCTTTTGAATTCATCTGCAAATCAATTGAACGCCTGCAGGTGCACGAAAGCGCCGAATACGGCAGTTGGGCGTTATGGGCGATGATCATTACGATCGTCAGCAAGGAGCTTATGGCCCAGTACGCTTTCTGGGCGGGAAAAATCACCGGCATGAATTCGCTGAAGGCCGATGCCTGGCATCACCGCAGCGACAGTATAAGTTCGATCATAATCCTGGTCGGGATCCTTTTCGGCAGGGACATCTGGTGGCTGGACGGTGTCTTGGGAATAATCGTCGCCCTCATAATAATGTACGCCGCCTACGATATTCTGAAAAGCGCGATCGGCCCTCTGCTCGGGCGTTCGCCGGAAAAGGAATTGATCGAGGAAGTCACGAACATCTGTAAAAAATACTGCGGCGGGGAAGTTTTCGTTCATCACTTTCATATTCATGATTACGGCAACCATACGGAATTGACTTTTCATATCCATCTGGACGGCAGAATTCCTCTCCGGGAAGCCCACGCCATAAGCAAAAAAATAGAAAGCGAACTGAAGGATGCCATGAAAATTACGGCGACCATCCATATGGAACCGCGGACGGAACATCCAACCTCGAACCTTAAACATTGATACGGCAACCGCGCAGGGTAACAAACACGACAAACTCACAGAGTACTTAATAGAGGAAATGTTAAATCTTGCCTCAGAGCAGAAAGCAAAACCTGTAACGTTTATCGAGCATCTTAAAAAGGAAGGAAAGCCCGGATGCATGATAAAAAAACCTAAAAGTTTTTATGGGAAAAGTCGGGGTTCGGGGCCGTTGCATCCGGTTATTTAACCCGCTTTTTTCAAAAAACGGGTTTTTCTTCCCGGACTTCCTGACTGTCAACTCAAAAATAAGCACTTTTTCTACTCAAATTTGAGCGTTTTCGGCTTGTTTATTGATTAAAACGGTGTAAGTTATGGTTAATATATTCATAACTTGGCCGTGCGGGCTGTAAAAGAAGATAAGGAAGCAAATATGAGTGAACTCAATACGCACGATTTCCCCGTTGGTATAGAAGACATCATGCATACTGCTTATCTGCAGTATTCATTAAGCGTCAACGTCGGACGGGCTATTCCCGACGTCCGCGACGGTTTGAAACCCGTAAACCGCCGTATCCTCTATGCGATGAAGCAACTGGGTTTGACCAAGTCGCAATCCTTCAAAAAAAGCGCCAGCGTAGTCGGCGAAGTCATCGCCAAATATCACCCGCACGGTGACAGTTCCATTTATGATGCGATGGTGCGTCTGGCCCAGGATTTCGCCATGCGCGAACCGCTCGTCGACGGCCAGGGGAACTTCGGCAGTATTGACGGCGATGCCGCAGCGGCATACCGCTATACTGAAGCGAGGATGGAACGCCTCGCGGAAGAAATGCTTGTGGATATCGAGAAAGAAACTATCGACATGGTTCCGACTTTTGACGAAGCCAACCTCGAACCGACCGTACTTCCGGCCCGTTTCCCGCAACTGCTGGTCAACGGCACCACCGGGATCGGCGTGGGTATGGCTACCAATATTCCCCCGCACAACCTCGGAGAAGTCATCAACGCGACGATCTGCCTGCTGGAAAATCCCAAAGCCACGGTCAACGATCTGCTCGTACACCTGCCGGGGCCCGACTATCCGACCGGTGCCATCCTGCGGGGGATAAATAACATCCGCAGGTTCTACGCGACCGGGAAAGGCAGCGCCAAAGTCCGCGCCCGGGCCGAAATCATCGAGAACGACAAAGGCCGCGAACAGATTATCATTACGGAAATTCCCTATGCGGTGAACAAGGAACAGATGGTCAAAAAGATAGCCGACCTGGTCAACGAAAAACGCATCACCGGAATTTCCGGGCTCCGCGACGAATCGAGCCGCCGCCAGGGCATCCGCATCGTCATCGATATTAAACGCGGCGTCATGGGAAGCGTCGTCCTGAACCAGCTTTACGCCCATACGCCGCTTGAAACTTCTTACGGCTACATCATGCTGGTAGTCGATAAAAACCGCCCGCGCGTCATGAATCTGGTACAGGTGCTCCAGGCTTACATCGATCACCGCATGGAAGTCATCACCCGCCGCACCGTCTTTGAACTCCGCAAAGCGGAAGCCCGCGCCCATATCCTCGAAGGCCTGCTCAAAGCCCTCGATAACATTGATGAAGTCGTCCGGATAATCCGCGCGTCCCGCACCCGCCAGATCGCCTGCGAATCCCTGATGGCCGCTTTTGAATTCACCCAGATCCAGGCAAACGCCATTCTGGAAATGCGTCTGCACCAGTTGACCGGGCTGGCGCGGGAAGACGTCGAAAACGAACTGGCCGAACTCCGCAAACAGATTGATTATTTCAAGGCTCTTCTCGCCAGCCGCGAAATGCGCCTCGGCGTTATCAAGGATGAACTTCAGGAAGTGCGCGACAAATACGCGAATCCGCGCCGCACCGAAATAACCATGGATGACAGCGACCTGAACGTAGCCGACCTCATCGCGCGGCACTCCTGCGTCATCACCGTTTCCAATACCGGTTACATCAAGCGTACCCCGTCGGTAACCTACCGCACCCAGCACCGCGGCGGCAAAGGCATTATCGGCATGGAAACCAAGGACGAGGATTATGTCGAACACCTGTTCAACGCCGACAGCCATGACCTGATATTCTTCTTTACCGACAAAGGTTTCATGCACTGGCTGAACGTCTATGAAATTCCGGAAGGTTCACGGGTTTCCAAGGGCAAAGCAATCGTCAATATGATAAAGATAGAGCCCGGCGAAAAAATCAAGGCCATGCTCACTGTTCAAAAAGATGATTTCGAGGATGAAAATAAATTCATCATCATGTGCGCCAAGAGCGGATATATCAAGAAAACTTATCTCAGCGCCTTCCAGAATCTAAGGCGCACCGGTTTGCGCGCCCTGCGCATCGAAGATGACGACGACCTCATCGGCGCAGCGGTCTGCGAAAACGGCAACGAAGTCATACTTTCAACTCAAAAGGGCATGGCCTGCCGTTTCGACCAGAACGATTCGCAGCTGCGCCCGATGGGCAGAACCGCCCGCGGCGTAACCGGCATGCGCTTCAAACTTGCAAACGACCATATCGTCAGCATGGAAATCATCCGCGAACGCCTTGAGGACATCGCCGAAGGCGTTTCCGAAGAGGAAGCCGGCGGCCCCGAACTTCTCGTCGTTACCGAAGGCGGCATGGGCAAGCGCAGTTTCGTCAAAACTTACCGGAAAACCAACCGCGGCGCCAAAGGCGTAACCAATATCAGGCTGCGTGAAAACGACCTCGTCCTCGACGCCCTTCAGATTATGCCGGGCGATGAGCTTATGCTTACCACTGAACGCGGACAACTGGTACGGATCCCGGTTGACGAGATCAGGACTATCGGCCGCGCTTCCCAGGGCGTACGCATAATGAACCTGAACGCCGACGACCGGATAACCGGCGTTTCAAAGATCGTTAAAGTCGAAGAAGAAGAAGAAATGCTGGCCGCCGAGGCCGAAAGGAGCTTCGCCCGGGAAACCGAAATAAAAAGTCCCGATGAAGACAACGGGTTTATTCCCGACAGTTCCCAGGAAGAGGATTCCATAGACGGTTTCGATGATTCGGATGATTTGGAAGACGCCGATGATTCCGAAGATACCGATGATTTTGAAGATTCAAAGGATTTTTAAATCCTGACCGGGAAACTATTATGCGTTTTTGCTTCAGGAATCGAGAAGTGGTCTTTGACGCTCCCTGCCTGATGGGAATCGTCAACGTAACGCCTGATTCATTCAGCGACGGCGGTGATTTTTTCGATACCGGCGCCGCCTTCAGGCATTGCCTGAAGCTTCATGCGGAAGGCGCCGGAATCATAGATATCGGCGGCGAATCCACCCGTCCGAACGCCCGGGAAGTTTCCGCTGACGAGGAAATAAGCCGGGTTGTCCCCGTAATCGCCGCAGTCAAGAAGCAGAAACCGGAACTTGTGATCAGCGTCGATACCCGTAAAGCGCAGGTAGCCGCCGCGGCCGTTGAAGCCGGGGCGGACATAATAAACGACGTCAGCGGTCTGGAACATTCGCCCGAAATCGCCGAAATAGCGGCGGCGAACGCCACCGGGCTGGTTCTCATGCACATGCGCGGTAAACCGGAAAACATGCAAAACCCGGAAAATCTGCTTTACGAGGATATTCTTTCCGATGTTGCCGGGTTTTTGGAGAAAGCCGCGCAAAAAGCCCTTGACTATGGCGTGAAACGGGAAAATATTATTCTTGACCCGGGGATCGGGTTCGCCAAGGATACGGAGCAGAATCTGCTTTTGCTAAGGGAAATTGGAAAACTCAGAGCAAGCGGGTTCCCAATTCTGGCGGGCCATTCCAGGAAAGCGTTCATCGGTAAACTGCTGGGGCAGGAAAATCCCAAAGACCGTTTAGCCGGGACAATAGCGGTAACGCTGTACCTGGCGCTGCAACAGGTCGAAATACTCAGGGTTCATGACGTCCGGGAAAACCGCGACGCCCTGAAAATGTTTAAGTTTTGCGCACAGGTTTAAAAAAATAGTACGTTGAACATCAGCACGGCTGGGGACAGTTGTGGCTTCATCTGAAAAACTGTGAGAAAGATGCAGCCGCCCCGTCCTCAGGGGCGTTTTAAGGTATACGGCAAGAGTCTGGAAACCAATAAAAAAGGAACAAAACTATGCCTACGGGAATCATGGACTATTTGCTGACAGGCTGGGAATATTGCCGGCCAGCGCTCGAAATCATTATACTGGCGTTCATTTTTTATAAAATACTCTATTACCTGCGCGGCACCCGCGGCTCCAATATTCTCGCCGGAATGCTCACCGCCCTCCTGATCCTGACCGCCATTGCCGACCTTATGAAATTTGAAGTGCTGAGCTGGGCCCTCAGCGGCTTGTGGACTTTGCTGGCGACGGCCATGATCGTTATTTTCCAGCCTGAACTCCGCCGGGCTTTCGCGCAACTGGGCAGCATATCGTTCCGCCAGAAAGACCGGAAAAAGGAAGTCATCACCGAAATAACCACCGCCGTCCTTAACATGGCCAAACGCAAGATCGGCGCGTTGATGGTAATTGAACGTAAAATAGGAATGCGCGCCATCGTCGAGGATGCGGTGAAACTGGATATCAAAGTCAATTCGATGATCCTTGAATCCATTTTTTATCCGAACTCCCCCCTGCATGACGGGGCCATAATAATTAAAAACGACCGCATAATCGCAGCTCACGCCATTCTCCCCCTCTCCCGGAATGAAAACTTCGCCAAATCCCTCGGCACCCGGCACCGGGCGGCCGTCGGCATTACCGAGGAAACCGACGCGGTCGTCGTCGTGGTCTCCGAACAGAACGGCAATATCAGCGTCGCCTGCCGCGGCAGTATCCGCTATGACGTAAAAGTAGATAAACTCCTGCGCTATCTCAGCGCCCTGCTGATGGCTTCGGACGATAATTCGTTCGCAAACATATTTTCCATGGAAGACACGGTCATCGACCAGGATGGATTTTCAAAAGGAGAAACGGAATGACTCAGAACGTGAATGATGGTTCCAAATCAAGCTGGATTCCGGGGTTTGTACGCAACGATTTCCTGCGCAAGGCGATCGCCCTGTTCTTCGCGGTACTGTTTTATTTCATAGTCACCAGCCGCCTCGGCATCGAGGAACAGATCAACAACATTCCGGTGGATATAGACCTGCCGACCACCCTGGTCAATCTCGGCGCCCTTGCGCCGCGGGTTTCCCTGGTGGTAAAAGGCAGCAAAGGCATTCTCAAACAGTCGAACCGCACTTCTTTTAAAATACAGGCTCAGGTAAAATTGTCCGATTACATACCGGGAGAAGTCTATAACCTGCGCCTGACCGCCGACAACGTTTCAGCCCCGCTCGGCGTTACCGTCATAAGAATCGACCCCAGAGACCTGGCGCTTAATCTTGACCGCAAAGTCTCGAAAAAAGTGAAAATCGAACCGACTTTCACCAACAAAGACACCCTGCCTCAGGGATATGCCGTCGATAAAGTCGTTTTTCAGCCTTCGGAAGTCCTGATTACCGGCCCGGAAAGCATTCTCGAAAAGATCCGCAGGGTTAAAAGCGCCCCGATTCCGCTGAGCTCAAGCCTGACTGACAGTTTCGACTATAAAACAAAAATTCTGAAAGAACCATCCACCTCGGTTTCCCCGGATAAGGTGAATGCGCAGGTGCAAATAATCCGCCAGAGCAGAACGGTCACGATTAAAAATATCGCCATCCAGGTCATGGAATCTCCCGGAAAATCCGGCAAGTTCAAGGTTGAACTGTTGTCCTCGCCGCATGCCGCCGTAACGCTGACCGGCCTGAAAGGCACCATAGACCTCCTGAAAAACGAATCCGTCAAACCGTATATCGACGTTGCCGCTCTGGATACGGAAGGAACCTTTTCCGTAAACGTATCCTGCTGGATCAATTCGAATGACAGAATTACCGTCAAAAGTATTTATCCGGAAAAAGTACAGGTAAAACTTACCAAAGTAAAATAGGCTGCTTAATTGACGCGGTTGGGGGAGAAAAGGGTAATGAATTTTCCTTTTTTTTCAGTTCCGGAGTAGAATTTATGATAAATATCGCTATTGTTATTTACGAAAAGTAGACTATTTATTTAAGCGGGAACGTAATACAAAAAAGGCGTAAATGAAAAAAGTTTTTATTACTGGAAGAGGACTGGTTACTCCTCTCGGACACGGTAAAGCCATTAACGAAAAAGCATTGCGAGAGGGGAAATCAGGCATTACTTTCCAGGAAGAATGGGCTTTTCATGAATTGACCAGCCAGGTTGCCGGGGTTGTTGATTTGAACGTCGAGCACGAACTTCTGGATCGGAAACGCCTGCGTTTCATGACCCCTTCTTCAGTAATGGCTACTATCGCTTTGGACGAAGCGCTTGCCGAAGCGCAGTTGACCCGGGAAGACATCGCAGGCAAACGCATAGCTCTGATTTCCGGAGTTGCCGGAAGCTGTTACAAAGAAATTTATGAAGCCACCCACAGTTATGAAACCATCCGGCAGTTGCGGCGAGTAAACCCGTGCATCGTTCCGCGCATAATGCCTTCATCCGTCGTCGCCAATTTGTCTTTGGTTTTCGGTTTCACCGGGGAATCCTACGATATAAGCGCCGCCTGCGCCAGCAGCGCTCACGCCACCATACTCGGCGCCAGAATGGTCCAGGCCGGGATGTATGATATTGTCGTCTGCGGCGGAGCCGAACAATGCGACTGGGTGCAGGCCCTTGGTTTTACGGCTATCCGGGCGCTGTCCAAGGCTTATAACCACGTCCCGGAAAAAGCCAGCCGCCCATTTGCCGCCGACCGCGACGGTTTCGTTATTGCCGAAGGCGCCGGTTTTATGGTTCTGGAATCTGAGGAAAGCCTCAAAAAACGCCGGGTTAACCCTGTCTCCATAATCAGCGGCTGCTACGGCAACAGCAATGCCACGGATATGGTGGTACCCGACGCGAAAGCCAGTATTGAAGTCATGCGCGGCGCCCTGGATTCCGCCGGACTGAAACCGGAAGATATTGAATATATCAATACGCACGGCACCGCCACTCCTATCGGCGACCCGGTTGAAATGGAGGCCATAAAAGAAGTTTTCGGGCCTTCCCCCGCAATCAACAGCACCAAATCCCAGACCGGACACATGATCGGGGCTACCGGGGCGGTTGAAATAATATTCACCAGCCTGATGATCGAGAAAAAATTCATCAGTCCTTCCTTGAACCTGGAAAATCCTGAAGAAGAATTCAAATGGGCTGATTTTGTCCTGGATACGCGCGAAAACGTCACCATCAAACATGCCTTAAGCAACAGTTTCGCCTTCGGCGGTTCAAACGCGGCGGTGATCGTCTCCTCCGTATAATGTCCGGGAAGAAGTTGTTTGCGTTCCGCTTGGCATGAGTTTTTAAGGCGGGGTAAAACTAACCGATTACAACGCAAGAGTTTATTTTACAACATAATTCGGAACTCATATAGACAAAGCGGCATAAATGCCATATAGTATTTTTACTTAATAATGACATAGATTACAAGTATATTCATTATATGCAGAAACGTCGTAAATTGCCGCCGTGGATCAGGGTAAAGATAAACTGCGGGACTAATCGCAACGAAATAGCACATCTCATGGATGAACTTAAACTGCATTCCGTCTGCGCCAGCGCTCAATGCCCCAATCTGGGCGAATGCTGGCATCGGGGAACCGCAACTTTCATGATCCTCGGCAACGAATGCACCAGAAACTGTAAATTCTGTGCGGTCAGCCACAATCCCCACCCTGCTCCGCCGGATCCGGCCGAAGTAAAAAACCTGGTCGAAGCAGTTAAACGCATGAAATTGAAATATGTCGTCATTACCTGTGTTACCCGTGACGACCTGGAAGACGGCGGCGCCGGCCGGTTTGCGGCGATAATAAACGAACTCCATAAGCAAACGCCGGGAATCGGGATTGAAGTCCTGACTTCCGACTTTAACAATAATGTCGCGGCATTGAAAACCGTTCTTGACGCCGGCCCGACCGTTTTCAACCATAACGTCGAAACCGTCAGGCGGATAGCGGCCCTGATACGCGACAAAGCCACTTATGACCGTTCAATGCAGGTTTTGCGTAATGCCTTCGAACTGACGGCAGGAAAAATCCCCGTCAAGTCCGGTTTCATGGTCGGACTCGGTGAAAATGATAATGAAATCCTTGAGACCCTGCAAGAATTGAGGGAAAACAAGGTCAGCATAGTTACCATCGAGCAATACCTGCCCCCTTCCGGCGCCCATTGGAAACCGGACCGTTATGTTGAACCGGAAAAATTCAATGAGTGGGCGGAATTTGCCCGAAAGATCGGATTTGAATTCGTCGCCAGCGCGCCATTGGTGCGGAGTTCGTATAACGCAGAAGAATTACTGCAGAAAAACAAATAAAAGGTAATTTATAAAAATGGAACTTTTCCTGTTGATTTTACTGTCTGTAATACTGGCGGTAATAATTGTTATTTTGCGGACGAAGCTGATCATACTGAGCCGTATTTCCGCAAGCCTGGTCAAGGGGGTCACCAAAGAACGCGGCGCAACCGCCGATATCCTGCGTCTGTCCAGAAGAGTCGTGGCTTCTCAAAGCAGAGAAAAGGAATTCCTGCCTTACTTCATCAAATATACCGTCAGGTCTCTTAAAGCCAACGGCGGAGCGATACTGCTGTGCGGGGAGGACAATTATTTCTCCGGATGTGCCGTCTCAGGGACTTTCCCGCCCCTGAAAGAGGTAAGCCAGCAGATAGAAAGCCAGCTGCTTGCCCATGACAAGAAACACACCGAGTTCATACGCGGCTTTAAAACCAAATTCACGGTAAAGGAACTTGAGTCGCTGTGCGGTTCCAAAGGTTTCGCTTTTTTCGACGGCGAAGCGCCTGAATCTTTCCCGGAAAACTACCTGAAGGAAGCTCCTCTTTCCCTGATGACCCCGATAAAACTGGAAGACAAGATATACGGCTGCATTATCGTGACCTCAAAGGGTGATTTTGATTCTCAGCATTTGTCGCGCAACGATGGAGTCTATATGATCCGTCTGGCGGAAATCGCCTCCCTCTGTATTGAAGTCATAAAGGCTTTCAGAAAACGCCAGGAATATGAAAAGCAGCTCCAGGTTGCAAGGGAAGAAGGCATGACCCAGGTATCTTCCGGTATTATTCACAATATCGGCAACGCGATAACGATAGCCAAACTTACGGTGAACGGCCTGATTGAAAAATTCAATGTGGAACCCGAAAACCGTCCGGAAAACCTGATGCTCACCACTATTATCCCGCGCATGGAAAAAGAACTGGAAAAGGGCAATCTGGATAATTTTCTGAAAGACGATCCCCAGGGGAAAGAATACCTCGCCGTAATGAAGGAATTGCTGGCCCATCTGGAACAGGAAGTCGATGAGAGCGCTTTGATGCTCAAATCAATGTCGGATAAATTATTCCATATCAGTGAAATCATTGAACTCCAGCAGCGTTTCGTGGGTGAACTCGGCACGGAAAACATGATCCGCCTGAATAAGGTAATCGAGTCATCCGTAAAGATTTTTGACGAATCTTTCAACAAACGCGGCTATAAGATTTTCACTAACCTTGAAGAAGATATTCCGGAAATACTGGTTGACGCCTCAATGCTTACCCAGGTATTCATCAATTTCATCAAGAACGCGATAGAAGCGATGGAATCAGAGAAAGACGAAAAGAAGAAATATGCTTTGACCATAAATTTGAAGTCGGAAGTCCGGGATGAAAAGAATTATGCCGTCATCACAATAAACGACAACGGCCCGGGCATTACCGATGAAGTCAAAGCCAAAATGTTCAATTTCGGATTCTCCACAAAAACCGAAGACAACAGCAGCAGCCGCGGCATCGGGCTTCATTTCTGTATGGATTACGTCAAGAAGTACGGCGGCGATATTGACGTCGAAACCAAACTGGGCGAAGGCACCACCTTTAAAATATCTTTCCCGATAGCCGAAAAATTCTAATAACCCTACGGAATTTTGTAACTGTTCCGCCTCTTCTGTTCGAGTATGACTTCATTCAACTGCCTGGTCAATTTCTGACGGGCGGCGTCAAGCTGTTCAGCGGTTTTGTTCCTGGTGGTTAATTCTTTGCGCTGGACCAGATAATTACCCCATACCAACGCGGTATCCAGACCCAGTTTTACGGTACCCGGAATTGCGGAAAGCGGTGTGGCATTTATATTTTTAGTATCGATCAGGACATTTGCGGAAGTCATTGCCGCCTGAGCGGCGGCATCACCCCACTGCTTGTTTTTAGCGGCTTCCCACATACTGTTCGCATCTACGGCGTAACCGGCGCCGTCATTACTCATTTTAAGCAGGCCCGACGGTATCGTTCCATCCGGTTTCGCCATAAGAAGAGTGTTGCTTCCGAGCACTAATGTCGTTCCGGCATCTATCATAACCTTGCCGGCATCCTTGACGCCTTCCCGCGAGCCGGCTTCGATTTGCGAATAACCGGCGGCATTTTCACTGGAAAGTTTCTGGATTCCGCGGAGCGCCTCTTTTAAAGCGTCTTCTTTTTTCTTTAAACGTTCATCACTCATTTCAGCGTAAGGATTGTAATCCGGCCCGTTTATGACCGGAGCGCCGGTATTACTTTCATTTTTCCGGAGCAAACGGGGAGTGGGAGAGTCAATGCCGGTCAGATCAACCACGCTGGAATCGTATTTATAAGGATTGTCGGACTTCACTGCGGCAATATCTTTATCGCCGCCTGCAGGATTATCCCATTGGCCGCTGCGGTTTATTGAAGCAGCCTGTTCCAGCGCTTTTCCGGACGGCTGTTTCGAGGAGGTTTTTTCAGCATTCTCAAGTCTCCGCATTTCGCTCAGGGCATTCATGCCTAAACCATTACCGCCGGAATCCTGCTTCCGAAAAAGGTTAGCCAAAGCCGGAGTGTCGGCAATCGTACCGGGGCCGTGCAGGCGTCCGTCTTTCGGATGCAGTGAAACGCCGTGAAAGCGGTAATCGCCGAACGGGTTGATCGTCTGCAGTTCCAGGGTTCTGAAGTCGCTTTTCATTTTCTGCTGCAGAAAGGTATTTAAATTCTGCTGCTGCATGAAAAGTAAATTCATCTGATTCTGCTTCTGATACTGCTGCTGGAGGTACCATACCGGCTGATAATTGTATTTCAGCTTGTTCCAGGCGGTTTCAGCCTGGTTTATATAATAATTGGCGCTGGTTCTGGCCTGGCCTTTTAATCCGGATGCGGACTTGCGCGCCTGCCGGAAGGCGTCGTTTACCTGATTTTCCCATTGCGCCTGGCCGGCGGCATGGAGCAGAACGGGAATAAACAAGAGAAAAAACATAAATACGATATGGACGGAATAGTTTCCCCGTGACGGGCAAACTATTCCTGATAATTCAGTTTTTTTCCGGATATTGAACTTCATAAAGCACCTCGTTCCCTCAGCATCTGTCAGTTGCCTTTGGGAATAATGGATTGAATTTTACGTAGTTCCTTTTCATTAAGATACTGTAATTCGTAATATTTTTCAACCGCCGCATCAAGATTGCCATTATTCCCGGCGCCGGCAAGATAAACCTGCATATGGTACAGGGCTTTCCGGTACTGCTTCTGGGCTTCATAAACCGAAGACAGGCTCAGGTGGATTTCCGGGTTTAAAGGCGCATATCTGAGAGCCCATAAATAAAGGCAGAGAGCTTCCTTGACGTTTTCCTGGCCCTTGGCGTTTTTCAATACGGCCTTGGCGCGGAGGCAGTACTGCTGGGCCTCTTTGGACATGCGCGGTTTGAATTTCAACGCGGAAACGTATTTCATTCCCTGCAAGGTCAGGGATTCCGCCAATTTCCCGACCGGCGCGTTAAGCAATACGTCACTCAGTATCCGGACAGCGGCCTCCATATTATTATCGGCAACCGCCTGGGCAGCTTTCAACTGGGCGGTTTTAACGGGTTCGGAGATCATATCCCGCAACTGTTCCCTCAATATCAACGCCGGGCCGTATTCCGGCTGAACGCCGATAGATCTTCCCGTACACTCCGCCGCCCGCGGAAGATTGCCGTTAACCAGCCACACGCATGCAAGACGGTACCAGTCAATCGCAGCTTTATCCGGAGACGACTGTCCGTTTTCAATCCTGTAAATCCATTCTTTTGTCTCATTGAGGCGGCCGCAGATGGCGTTTGCCGCATCAGCCAGGCCAGAGGGTTTGTCGGAACCCAACTGCCGCAGGATAGTTTTGGCTTTGTCAAAATTTCCGAGATGTATTTGGGTCATGCCCCGAAAATAAATCAGGAATATCTTGTTCGCGGCCGCCGATTTCGGGTCTTTCGCAAAAGCTTCTATAACTTCTATGGCTTCCTTTATTTTTGAAGCCTTCAGCAAAGCAGTTGCCCAAATACGCTGACGACCTGGATCCTCCGGCTTCTCCGCATACCATTGCCGGATATAAGGCAGCGCTTCTTCATAGAATCCGGCCGTCGCCAGTACTTCGCTGTAACCGTATTCTGTCGCCGGGGCGGTAACGCGGCCGGCCACACTGTCCCAGGCTTTCCGCGCGGCAGCCAGGGCATCGAGCATTTCCACGGTCAGGCCCAGGTTGCGGCAACATTCGGCGATTTCAATCCACGCCACCGGCAGTTTCGCTTCCGGCGACACGGACATATAGCGGGCATATAATCCCACGGCGCCGACCAGGTCGTTGTTTCTCTGGGAAAGGCTTCCCTGGATAAACAGGAAGTCCGTCCGTGACGGATCCGCGGCGTAAGCCTGACGAAAGGCGTCGAGAGCGGCTTCGTCTTCCCACAGCGCCATACGGGCCTGGCCCAGATTGGCGTAAACAGAAGACAGCTCGCGGCTTTTGAGTACCTGTGACGATTCAACGGCTTCCTGCATTACCGGTTCCGTCGCAATGTCCACGCCCGTAGGCGTCATGGCGACGTTAAGCAAAGTCTGTCCAGCCTGGGCAAATACCGCAGTTCCGGCGTTGGCGCCTGGCATCATGGGCATCATGGAAAGCATGCCCGCAAGCATTTGCTGTTCCTGCATTTGCCTCTGGGCTTCAGCCTGCTGTTTCTTCAGCCTGATATTCGCTTCCCGCTGGGCCTTGACCGCCCGTTGCCGGGCTTCCCGCACCATCTGTTCATTTTCCATAGTTGACGATATTGAAAACATGGTAACAGCCTGTTCAAAAGCAAGCGCGGCTTCCGCAAATCTCTTTTCTTTGAAAAGAGTTATCCCGAGCCGGTTAACGGCGCGCCAGCTCATCGGGTTGGCGGCAACCTCAGCCCGCGCCAACGCAACCGGAGACGGCGGTATTTCCGGCTTTTTCTCTTTTTCTTCTTTTCCCTCAACCTTAGGCTGAGGTTTAAGAACCTGGGTTGGTTTCCATTTGGCCTTTTCCGGCGTTGATGAACAGCCGCTTACAACCATGCATATAATTACCGGCAACAGCGCCGGTCCGGACAATTTTAATATTCTGTTCATATTTGTCACGACCAACTCCTTGTATTTTTATAAAAAGGTTTTAAAAAGGTTCATCATTTGTCCGGGGCGCCGATACCGGCACCGGCATTGCCGAATCCTGCGGTTTGGGTAAAACAGCAGGTTTAAGCGCCCGTACTCCCGCTTTCCAGTGAACCGGAGATTTTCCCGTCACCGCCCTGGCGGTTACTGCGGCAATTTGCTGCGCCACCTGCGGAATATCGTTATAAGCAAAGCGCCCCATATTGAACGCTTCGGAAATTTTCGGGAAATCGGATTCGCCGGGAACCGTGATCAACGCGCACGGCGAGAAGGATACCCATACATATTCCCGACGGCGGAAACTATTGTTCACCGACAGGCCGCCGCCGTCATATCCGTTCCACAGGCTGACGGCGACATTGATGTTGCGCTCGGAATTTAAAGGGGCGGGAAAAATAGTTCCGCAAAGCGTCAAAGAACACAGCACCCATAACTTAAATCTGGTCTCATCCAGATCGATAATATCTTTCCGGGGTATGCACTTGATTCAACCACCCCCAATAGGTTGTGTGCCGACAATATCTTTGTAGGTTGAGGGTTCTGTGACCACAGCATGTTGAGCCA
>JAQUOK010000006.1 GCA_028717165.1 Victivallaceae bacterium
ATATTTTTGACTTCGTCATCAAGTTTATCAACTGTGGAATCGATCTCTCCCTGAAGCGCGGCGACGTCTTCTTTATGTTTGGCTTCCAGGGCGGAAACCCGTTCCTTGACGGAAGCGATCTGCGCATTTATGGCCGCGCATTCGTCTTTATATTTCGTGTCAAGATTGGAAATTTCCTTTTCAATGGCTTCAGTGTCTTTTTCATGCGTAACTTTCAGGATTTCCATCCGGGCGTAGTAATCCGCCTGTTTTTCCCGAAGGTCGGAAATCTTCTCGTATAGATCACGATCCGTTTCTGAAAGTTTATAAATCTCGTTTTCAAGTTTGCTGTTGACCCTGGACAGCCGGGTTTTCAGATCGGCAGTCGCGTCTTTATATTTATTGTCAAGGGCCAGCATATCCTGGCGAATATCGGCAACTTCCAAGTTGATTTTTTCATCCAAAGCCGCCTGTACCGTGGCCAGCTCCTTTTGGAGCGTCGCCACATCTTTCGTGTGGGTTTCCTTGAGATTATCCAGCTTATTCTGCTGCGTCAGTTGCTGGAGCCGGAGCGCGTCGATCTGCTCTTTCAGATCCTTGTCGCCGTCACTGTAATCTCGCGCCAGCTGCACCAGATCGGAACTGATCGAATCAAGTTCATTGTTGATTTGCGAAACTTTATCCGCATAGGTCGAGTTCAGATTGTTTATCTGTAAAGTCAATGCGCTTACATCCGAATCATGTTTAGTTTGAAGCTGTTCATATTTCGCTGTGGCTTCGGACCGGAGCGCCGCCACATCCTTATTGTGTTCGGATTCCAGAAGCGCCAGGGCATTTTTCTGTGCCGTCTGCTGCTGGATAAGCAAATCAATTTTATCCTGAAGCGCGCTGTCCGCGTCATTGGAATCCCGGACGGCCTGAGCAAGCTGTGTATTGGTCTGATTCAATGATAAAGTCAGTAAATCCACGGATGCCTGATAGCGGGAATCCAGATCGGAAATACTCTGTTCGAGCAGTTTTACGTCCGCATTATGTTGGGCCAGAAGCTGGTCGTCCGCCGTTTCGATTTTAGTTTTGAGTTCCGCAATATCCCGGCTGTGGCTGGTAGTCAGCGCGGCAAGTTCGCTTTGAAGCGAAGTCTGGCCGCTAGTCAGCTTGTCAACTTTAGACTGTAAAACACTGTCGGCGGACGTATAGTCACTGATTGCCGAAGCCAGTGCGTTATTGGTCTTGATTAATTCCGTATTAAGTCTGGCGGCCTCGGTTTCATATTTCGTATCAACATTGTCAATCGAATCTTCAAGCCGTTTCACGTCCGCCGTGTGTTCCATGCGAATCAGTTCGGTTTTGGCGTCAATCTGGTTTTGGAGCGCGGCAAGTTCGCTTTTATGTTCCTGTTCGGCAAGGTTCAACTGGTTCTGCAAATCAGTCTGCTGGTTTTCCAGAGAACTAATCAATGTTTTCAGTTCCTGATCGGCGGCAAGGAACTTGGCGTCCATTTCCTCTAGACTGCTGGTAATTGCCGCTACATCGTCTTTGATGTTCGCCACTTCCGTCGCGTATTTGGAATCGAGATTGTTGATCTTGAGATTCAGCATTTCAACATCTTTCTCATAGGCGATCCTGAGTACCTCAAGCTGGGCAAGATATTCCGCCTGCTGCCGCTCCAATCGGGCTAAATTTAACTGCAGTTCCGAAACCAGAAAATTTATTTCGCTTTTGAAATCCTGAATCTGCTTGAGCAGCGCCGCCTGATCGGTATCGTGTTTTGTAATCACGTCGTTGAGCTGCGTCTGGAGCGCATTGATCTGATCTTGAAGTGCGGCCGTTTGGGTATTCAATTCTCCATTCAGCTCGTTCCGTAAATCATCTAAATTTGTGTTCAACTGATTTTGCAGTACGACGAGGTCGTCTCCGGCGGCATCCCAGATTACGCACAGGAAACTTAAAATCCTTTTCTGGTCATAGGTGTTTTCCAGGCGTAAGTTATATGTTCCCGCTTTTGAAAGCGTTCCCGTATATAAAAGAGGGAACATATCCGCAGCGGAACTGTCGCCTGCCGTCACATAGTGGGAAGTCGAATTCATTAAGGCGGTTCCGTCAGGATTGTACAAGGTCATGGAAAACCCCATATTTGATCCTCCCTGGAAACCGTAGCCGGTGGCGATAAAGCTTGCCGTCATGTCAACATATTCATCCGGAATGGAAATATCGGCCGAAGTGGAAGAGGGGTTGCCGTAAATGATTTTTGCCGCAAAAGAGTTTATCCCGGCTGTCATTAAAAAAAGTGTTATAAAAATAAATAATTTCCTTAGCATATCTTTAAGTATCCTTTAATTTTATTGTTGTTTGAAAAGTTCGTGAAACGCGATTTTAGCTTCAACGATCAATGGCGACGCCCGTTCACCCGCCATCCGTTCGATCCGTTCCAGCAGACGGAAGAGTTTGTTATCCTCGTTCAAAAGTTCGGTTGCCTGTAAAAGCTTTTCGGCAAAACTTTTTTCCGGATATTTCGTGGAGATTTCCTTAAGAAGCCGCGCCAGGCGGCTGTGCAAATCGCCGCTGGTGGCCGCCGCCGCAAGAATCGCCGGACTCGCGTAATTCCGCCCGACTCCGACAATCGGCCAGGCCGCACGTTGGGCGTAAAGCAGGAAACTTGAATACTTTTTCCCGGGCGGCAGATGTTCCGGCGCCGGAAAGTCCATGATATTTTGTTTCGCCTCATCCGAAAGCGAAATGTAGTTGCCGATCAGGTTTAATTCGGTAGCGTCCGTGTTTTTGAGAAACAGAAACATCTTGCTTTGCGTCATGATGATCTGGCCGACGCCCGACTGTGCCATCTGGGCGATAGACTGTGTAATAGTCACCGCGCAGCAGGAGAATTTCCTAAACTGGGCGTAACTCTGCTTCATGATCTCAGCCGCCCCCGGGATCATCAGAAAGCGGGAAGCTTCCTCAAAAAGGTAAAGCTTTTTCGCCGAGCGCGGCATATTCACAATCTGATTTTTAACCAGATTATTGATCGCGATGCCGACCAGATTTTTCAAGGCGTTTCCGGATTGGGCCATTTTGCCGAGTTCAACGTGAATCCACCGCTTCGTCAGGTCAATGGTCGTTTCGCCGTCAAAAAGACATCCCTTGCCGCTTTCAATCGAATACACCGCCAGCCGGGCCGCGATCCGGTTGGTTTCCGATTTTTCCAAGTTGGCAAGTTGAGTCTCGCGAATCGCTTCGACGATCTGGCTGTGGTACGGCATATCGCTTTTGTTCATGAAGGCATAAGCGATATTGCGCAGAATTTCCGGGTCGTCAATAATGCAGTCATTGATTTCCTGAACCGTCCATGAATGGTAGCGCTCCATAACTTCACGTTCAAAACCTTCAAGTTCATCATCATTTTTTCCAAGAATATCCCGAAGCTCGAAATAGGCGTCCTGCGCGGTATTCTGATCCAGCGGCATCCGGGGAATTATCGCGTCGATGGTCAGGCTCATCCGGGCGGCAAACTCCAGTTTTTCCCTGTGTTTGTTCCGCCATTCGTTGTAGGCGTCGGTATAGACCGCCGCGACATACGGGGTGATGATGGCCGCCCGGTCCTGGATTTTTTCGAGATCGGAACTTTCCCCGCACATCGCCACCAGAAAGGTGGTGGCGAACTCAATCTGCGCCGGCGTGAGCGGCAGTCCGCCCGTGTCGAAATAGTTGAGCGTAAGGTTGGCGCCGGGATCGATTACGATATACTGCGCCTCATCTCCGTAAACTCGCGTCAGGTTAAAATAACTTCCGCCTTCCTCGATAATCACCACCTTGGCGAATTCATAGAAACTTTGCGACAGAATCGAAACGAAGTTCACCGACTTACCGGAACCGGTTTGGCCGAGGCACAGCGTATGCTGCGGCGTCGAACCGTCGAAAAAAGAAAACGTCATCAGGTTGCCGTGATCGCCTTCAAAGAGGATGTTGCCGTCTCTGCCTTTCCCGACAAACGAACTTGAAAAAGGCAAAATTGCCGCCAGCGGCCGGTGCATGCAGTCCAGCACGGCGTCGCGCCGGGGATAAAAAAGATAACCCGGCAAAGTTTTCATGAAATTATGCAGGCTCTGCAAACCGAGATCATATGAATCGAGACTGGTAAACATGGAGGTCGCCGCCTGCTTCAGTATCGTCGAATCGCTCTGGAGTTCCGCCAAGTCGCGGTTCCAGGTATGAATAACGTATTCAATCTTAAGCGGAAAATCCTCGCCTTTGCCGAGACGATAGATATGCTCGGTCAGTTCGTCCAGTCCGGCGCTTGCCGCAACTTCGCTTTCCTCTTCCAGTAAATCCGCGCGAACCCGCTTCCAGTGCTTCTGTTTTTCCTCGATAGTTTTTTCGACATCCTGAGCCTCAATATTGACCACGATCGTCAGGTTACGGATATTGTTGTCGAGGAGCTTGGAGCCGTAAAAGGGAAAGATATCGGTTTTCGGAAAATCGTGCAGCGTGAAGATATTGTGATAGTAGCCATCTGACTTGAAACTGGCGTGGCCGGGTTCTTCAGAAGTGATCCCGGAATATTCGCAAGCATATATATCCGCAAGGCGGCATTCATACATCGCTTCATAGTCGACGTCGAGGTCAAGCGCCGACTTGTTGACGGCCCGGTAAAATTCGCGGAAAAGCGTGATGTTCTCCAAGGGCTTGACCGGCAATGCCAGAAAAGCTCCCAAGTCGGACATATCATTGGCGAATGCCGCGGAGATTTCCCTTTCAAACGCGGCGCGTTCCCCGGACGATTCAGGAATGGAGCCATTCTTGAGGAAAGAACCTAATTTTCTGCAAAAATATATATCGACATATTCACGCCGTAAAACCCGTCTGGTGATCTTCCGGTTTATTTCCTCGAAAATACCATTCCGGATATGCCTGCTCCAGACATCGGAAGCCGAATTATCACTATCGCTCCGGTAGGAATTCAAAATATCTCGGTAGTCGGCATCCCGCGTATAACGTATCTGGATGCGCTTATCCAACGTCTGGGACGCCAGCCATCCGGCAAGGCGCAGAAAAAGATCGTTTTTGAGTCCGTTTCCGGCATTGCCGAGATTCGGTATTTCAAGCCGGTATCCTTTGGCGGCAAAACCTTTGGGAGAAAGTTCGCCATATACGATGAAACCGCTTTCCGCGATATAGCCGTCAGGAAGCTGGCGCATAGTTTCCTCCCTGCCGTTTCGGCTTGCGCAGAAAAATCCCCTGAAGCTTTTCATCCAGATAGAACCAGAAGAAGGCGCGCGGCTTGTCCGCGACAAAACGCCGGATGAAAACCACAGAAAGCACCGGAGGCACAATCATCATAATTCCCGCAAAGAGAATATGAATTGGATATGCCGCAATCGCGCATAGCACCCCGGCTACCAGCCCGGAAAAAAATACATAGACCGTGTTGCCGCGCACGCGAAAACCGAAAAGTTTTACGACCGACGCTACTGCCTGTGACGGGTTACGGGTAATAGTTATATGAGAAGTATCATTCATATTCATTCGCCGTCAGAGTGAGGACTGAAAATCAATATCGATCTTCAGAACATTCTTGAAAATGTAGTACACCACCGCCAGGAATACAGGGATCAGCACCCCGGCCGCCACGGTCATCTTGCCTTTGCCCGAATCCTGGCTCATTTGGTAGCCCCCGACACCGATCAGGATCAGCGAAGTCAGCATGATCATTCCGATAATGAAATACCCGACATAACCAAGCCCCGCTTCCAACGTCACCTGCTGGACCGCCGCCTGTACTCTGCCGGGTAACCCGAATAGCGCCAGCAGCGCCAGCAGCCATTTGTTGCGTTTCATAAACTCGCCTGCATTCATCTTACATTCTCCTTTTTGTTGATTTTTACATTGTATAATATTTATATATTAAAATAAATAAATTGCAATTTTTATTTACATCTAAGCTTGAATTGCATATATTTATGAATATATTGATTTTTATACAAGGTGTTATAAAGACTATTTTAAATTAAATTAATAATTTTAAAAAAGCAAATTGTAATTTCAAAAAAAATGAAAATTTCTTAAAAAGGAGCTCAAAATGGAAGGCGAAAAACAAAAAATACCGGGCGGATTTGCCGCTTCGATCCAACGCGCCGAGGGGTTAGCGGCACATCTCGCAAAACAAATCATCGGACAGGAGGCTATTCTGCCTTCTTTGACCAATGCGTTAAAATACGGCTGGTGTCACTTGAGTACGCCGGGACGTCCGCGCGGGACTTTATTTTTGCTGGGACCGACCGGGGTCGGCAAGACCGAATCCATCCGCGCCGCGGTGGAATACATGTACGGCAACGCCGGGCGGAACTTTCTCAGGCTCGATATGTCGGAGTTTTCCCGTCAGGCCGGGGAAGAGGCCCTGACGAACCTGATCGGAACGCCCGGCGGCAAAAGCATTGGGCGATTGGGAAACTTTCTGGAAAACAATACTGAGGGAATAATCCTTTATGACGAAATTGAAAAATCGCATCCGGCAATCTTCACCATTATGCTTCAGCAGCTCGACGCAGCCAGGATCACACTCAGCAACAACCGAACCTATGATTTGAGCAATTTTTTCCTTGTGGCGACCTCGAATATCGGAGCGCAGGTATTCCAGAACATCAAACATCTGTCGGAACGGCGGCTCCGGCAAACCCTTGAAATGCAGCTAAAGGAACGCTTCAGCCCGGAATTCGTCGCCCGTTTCGGGAAATTCGGGCATGAAATCCTGATTTTTCGCCCGTTGAAGCCGGAACATTTGAGGCAAATCGCCCGGAAATTCTATTCTCAACTTCTGCCGCAATATAAAAAATCCCACGGAATTGATATTTTCGCTTTCACTACGGAAGTCGTCGAGGAAACGCTTCGCTCCATCGACAATACCCGCAACGGCGCCCGGGAACTGCGCAGCAATATTGAACGCAAAATCCGGGAAGTCATTTACAGTATTCTGAAAGAATTTTCTGCCCCGGTACGTGGATGGCTCGACGTCAACTCCCAAAATCCGAGTCAACTGCAAATTAAAACCAGTCTGGCTGGAAAGGAGCTTATTTTATGTCAATCCTGAACGAAATTATGAACCGTTACGCCATGCCGGATAAAATTAGAAACTTTCTTGATTCCATAGAGGAAAAAATCGCTCGGAAACAAACGGAACCGCAAGGCTGTCATTCGCTGAAGTTGGATGAACTTTATGGAATTTTACCTGAAACCCGTGCAATTAGGCATACTCGGGAAACCCCGGATGAAAATTTGCGCGCCGTCATAAGTCAATGGAACTTGAGTGAAATCCTGATCCTGCAAAATCCCTGGGACGATCTGAACGTCACATTGTGGAAACAGGACGGGCGCTATTATTGTATGAAATTAAAACTTTTTGAGAAGGAGTGGAATGTTTCGGTAGAACCGGCCGTCAACCATCAGGAAGCGGAAGAAGTTTTCCCCATTGTTTCCCGGCGCTTAAGTCTACTGGCGTCCGCTTTCGGCAACACTCCTCTGCGGCAGCTTGGCATCCGTCAATATATCCATGAAGTCATAAAATGTGTCGGAAACGAATCGAAACGGAATTTCTACCTCGAATTTTTCCTGACTCTCTTTCACCTGGAATTGACGGCGGAGGAACTTGCTAATCAGGATATTTTTCTGAAACGGGCGATACTGCACTGCAAAAGTATTATCGCCATGCGCAGCCGCTGCGGCGTGAAAACGGAAGCGGCGAAGATGGCAGGCATGGCGGCAGCGCGCGGAATCGAAGCACTTCTTGACGAACTTTTCATCCCGATAAACATGATATGGGGCTTTTTAGCCAACCGCAAGGCCCTGGAAAATCTTTCCATTCCGGCTAGTGGCAGATTTTGCTTCCGTGAATATTACGATACAAAGGGAAATATCGAACTTGGCGAAATCTTTTCGGTTTCCGAGCGGGAGAAATCCGTTTTTAAAATACAGCATAACCGGGATTGCTATACCCAGGTCTTCCTGGATTATCAAACGGCGCTAACGTTTCGCAATATCGCGCTTAAGCTGCTTCAATCTTCAAACATCAGGAGGAAATTATGAGTCGTCTTAAAAATTTATTCAAGCAACTCGAACACCAAAGCGCCTTTCAAACCGGACATGACGGCTTCCCGTCAGGAGAACTCAGACGGGCGCTTCTGGAAAAGCTCAAACAAGTAAAACTAAACTCACATCCGCTTGGGAATTACTGGAATACCCGGTATAGCGATGAAGGAAAGCTCAAGATCGAATACCTGACGGAAGCCGGAAATACCGGGGCTATCCAGGCAAAAAAATATATCGCTGATAAAATCCTGCTGCCGCCGGGGCATTTTCTCCATTCAATCATTGATGCCGGAACCGAAAGCCTCGGACGTGAGATCGCTCACAATTACGCTTCGAAAATCTACCCTGAACTCAGGCGGATGCGCCTAACGGGAGATGCCGATATTGACTTCCCGATGCCGGAACAGGATAAAGAACTATCCTATAGCTTTAGCGTTGAAACCGACCGGGATATTTTTGACCTGAGCCAAATAGAAACATCTTCATCCACGCCGGGAAGCGACATTTATTACGATGATATCGGCGAACGCCATATCGAAACATTTGCTTTTTCTTCCATTGAAGCTGCTGACGCTGCGCACTGGGACTGGCAGAGATTTATTGAAAAACAAACAACCCATCCACCGGTAAAATACGCGCTGCGGATCGAAACCGATCCCCTGGAACAAGTTAAAATCGGTTCCGTCATCCACGCCGATATATTTGAAAAGACTCGTTCTGAAATTACCGGGGATGGTTCTGTTGTTGAGTGGAATATATGCGCTTCCCTTGCCGAAGCGGAAACGCTGATACGGAAAAAGCTCGATGAAATCCGGGGAAAAACACCCGATGCGGCTCCTGGCTTTGAATTGCCGGCAACTGAACATGAAATCGCTCAAAAGGTAGAAATTCCGCGCCCGCACCGGGAAATTTCCGCCGTCGCCCGAAAACAAGTTCGCAATAAAAAATTTTCCATTGAAAAGTAAAGCGGTCAAGCTTGTTTTAATGTGGCGTTATTCGCTTCGATTTAAGTTTAAATTAACAATTTTATGTAATAGATATTTTAACGTTTTAATTTGGAGAATACTATGAGAAAAAATATTGATACTGTATCTGTTTTACTGGGCGCCTTGACGCTAAACCTGATGATAATTGCCGGAACCATATTTTACAAGGAGCACAGGATATCAAAGAATATTCTTCTTAATCATCCCGGAGCTTCTTTGCTGATGGTAATTATTCTGCTGCTGTTACTTCAAATCCTCATCCTGTACCGCAGGAAACGGGAACGCGGCGGCTCTATGGTCTTCGTTGATCTCGACGAGAATGGGATTCCGGCAAAGATATTCGAAGTATCGGAACATGATGTCGTCCGTTTCTGCAAAGCGAAATTTTCCATGGTTTTCAGGATCGAATACTGGCCGAGTTTCCGGAAACGTCTGCTGAAAGAACGGAAAGAGAATACTCAGGAAGGCCGGATAGCCGCTCAACTCTACCGTGAAGGCTGCGCGATGACCGCCGGGGATTTTGTCGCGTTCCTCGAATACACGGATAAACAGGGCAGACACGCGAGGCTTTCGCCCCTTGCCGCGATGCCGACGGCGGCGGATGGAGCGTTCGAAATGATCCGGGGAACTTTCCTGAGAACATGGGTATTCCGTACCCCGAAGGAATTTACCATGTGGGAATTTGAAATGCCTGAAAATAAAAGGCCGCAATTCCGGATGGAAATGCATAAATTTCTCAGACGGCGGGCAAAAGAAATCGGCTGATTCCGAGCGGCTTTTAAAATGGCAGCGTTTCGTCCAATTTGAAAAGGAAAACACAACAAAAGACAAATAATATTCTTCTTTGCTAATTTCTGCTTGATTTATAATATTTTCACTATATTTTAAGTACGCGGGGTGTGGTTTTAGATTTTCACTACGAATCTTTTCCGGCCAAATTATGAAAACTGTTTCAATGATTGGATGATATTTATGCAAATACTGGATAACATAAATACTCTTTGGGGTGATGACCTAAAAAAATCATTAAAGGTCGAATCAAAACTCAAAGTTGCGGCTTCATGTTTTTCCATTTATGCATACGAAGCTCTAAAAAATGAATTAGAAAAAGTAGATTCCCTTGAATTTATTTTTACTGCTCCTGCTTTTGTTCCTATAGAAGCTACTGATAGAGTTTCCCGTGAACGTCGAAAATTTCATATTCCCAAAAAACAATGTGAAAGTAATCTTTATGGCAGCGAGTTTGAGATTCAATTAAAAAATAAACTGACTCAACGCGCCATAGCGAAAGAATGCGCCGAGTGGATACGTAAAAAAGTTACTTTTAAATCTAATGTCACCCAAGCCCCTATGCAGCAGTTTGCCTATATAGATGTCCGTGATGCAGCTTCTGCCTATATGCCGTTACATGGATTCACGGCTGTTGATCTTGGCTATCAGCAAGGCGATGCTGTTTCTAATTTTATAACAAAGTTTGCAGATGCTCCTTCAACTCAAACTTGGCTTAACCTTTTCAATCAGATTTGGAATGATAATTCTAAATTGAAAAATGTAACAGATGCGATATGTACGCACATAGAGTCAGTTTATCAGGAAAATTCTCCAGAAAAGATTTATTTTCTGATGCTCTACAACATTTTTAATGAATTTCTTGAAGACTTAAATGAGGATGTTTTGCCTAATGAATTGACGGGTTATAATAGCAGTACTATATGGACTAAACTTTTCAATTTTCAGAAAGATGCAGCAACAGGGATTATCAACAAGCTGGAAAAATACAATGGCTGCATTCTGGCTGACAGCGTTGGGCTTGGTAAAACCTTTACGGCACTCGCTGTTATTAAATATTATGAGCTTCGTAACCGTTCGGTACTGGTGCTTTGCCCTAAAAAACTTGCGGACAACTGGCAAACTTACCGCAGTAATTATAAAACCAATATTCTGGCTGACGACCGTTTAAATTATGATCTGCTATTCCATACGGATCTATCCCGTGTTCGCGGGGAATCAATGGGAGTTGATCTCGCAAAGGTTAATTGGGGTAATTACGATTTAATTGTTATTGATGAATCACATAATTTTCGCAATCGTGGTCGCAATATAAAAGATAAAGAAACCCGCTATGAGCGACTTATGAATGCTGTTATCAAGGCGGGAGTAAAAACAAAAGTCCTTATGCTTTCCGCCACACCGGTCAACAACCGTTTTAGTGACCTGCGGAATCAAATTGCGCTTGCTTATGAAGGGGAATCAGATAGACTACAGGAAAAACTGGATTCAAAAAAATCTATAGAAGATATTTTTCGGCAAGCACAGACTGCTTTTAATTTCTGGTCAAAGCTGCCACCGGCTCAACGTACTTCCCAAGCAATACTTGATGCTCTTGATTTTGATTTTTTTGAGCTGTTGGATTCTGTTACAATTGCACGGTCACGCAAGCATATAGAAAATTTTTACGACACGAAGGATATTGGCAAATTTCCGGAAAGGCGTAAGCCATTATCTTTCAGGCCGCCATTGACTACTCGTAAAGGGGTGATGAACATTAATGAAATATATCAACATTTAAAAGAAGTCAAACAAGCTGTTTACGCTCCTATGACCTACGTTCATCCAAGCAGAATTCAGAAATATGAGGAGATGTACGGAACAGAGACAAAGAGCGGGCGACTGCTCCAACGTGACCGGGAAAAAGCTCTTCAAGCACTGATGACCACCAATCTTCTGAAGCGTCTGGAAAGTTCAGTCGAAGCATTTAGAATAACTTTAAAACACATGGAAGATCGCATTTCAACAGCCCTGGCGGATATCGAAAAATATAAAAATTCACAAGAAGCATATCAGGCTGTCGAGTTTAACGATTCTGATGTGGAATTTGTAGAGGACGATGATGACTTTGAACTCAGTGAAGATTATACTGAAGGTAAAGTCAAAATTGATTTTGCCGATATGGATTTGGTATCGTGGAAGCGTGATTTAGATGAAGACCAAACTCTGATTTATCTACTTCTTGAGGAAATGCAGAAAATATCACCCGCTGATGATGCTAAGCTTCAGCATTTGAAAAAACATATTCTTGAGAAAATACAAAATCCAATAAATCCGGATAATAAAAAGATTCTTCTCTTTACGGCATTTGCGGATACTGCTAATTATCTGTACTCAAATATTGTCCGGGAATTGACGAAACAAAAAGTTGACTGTGCTAAAGTTACCGGCAGCGATACAGCAAAAACAACTTTAGGAAGCGGATATTCTTTCCAGGATATTTTAACTTTCTTTTCTCCAAGATCAAAAGACAAAGCTCTTTTATATCCCGACACTCCAGGCGAGATTGATGTTCTGGTGGGTACAGACTGCATATCTGAAGGACAGAATTTGCAGGACTGTGATTATCTAATCAATTACGATATTCACTGGAACCCGGTAAGGATCATTCAGCGTTTCGGACGTATTGACCGTATCGGTTCTGTAAATGATTCTATTCAACTGGTCAATTACTGGCCGGACATATCGCTGAACGAATATATAAACCTTAAGGAACGAGTGGAAAGCCGCATGGTTATTGCTGATGCTGTTGCTACTGCTGATGATAATCCGCTTTCGGCAGAGACGAATGACGTAAGCTACCGTAAAGAACAATTGCGTCGTCTCCAGGATGAAGTTATAGAAATGGAAGATTTAAAGACTGGTGTCAATATTACTGACCTCGGACTTAACGATTTCAGGATGGATTTAGTCAACTACATAAAAAATAATGGTGAGCTTGGACATTTACCCAGTGGGCTGCACGCAGTTATACCCGCAAATGAGAGAAGTGGGCTTATTCCTGGAGTAATATTCACATTGCGAAACCGTAATGCCGGTGTTAACATAAACCAGATTAACCGCCTTCATCCATATTACCTGGTTTATATCAGTAATGATGGTGAGATCATATATGACCATACCCGAGTAAAATATTTACTCGATTTGGTTAGAAGCAACTGTAAGGGAACGGCAGAACCTGTTATTGATATTTGTAAATTATTTAACCATGAAACAAATGACGGGCGTGAGATGAGCCGGTACTCAGATTTGCTGGGACAGGCTATACGCTCTATGATTGATATGAAAGAGGAAAAAGAAATAGACAGCCTTTTCGAGGATACTCATTTTTCGGTTAAAACAGATGGATTTGACGGCCTTGATGATTTTGAACTGATTTCATTTATCGTGATTCATCGGGGAGAGTAAGCATGCTTGAAAAACGCATACAATTCCCAAAATCCGCTGAATACGGGAAGATTGTTGCTAAAGATAAAATTTTAAGCAGGGCAAATGCTGCGACTGCAATAAAAAAATTATTTCAATCCCAGATAGAAAGAATCCGCTGTTCACATGAAATCACCTCCGAAGCCGTGAACCTGAAAAACAGTCCATCTGTACCTAAAATACTGATTATTCAAATAATCTCAAATGTTGAAAAGATCGATACAAAAATACTGCAGACGATTGATAAAGCTTTTAAAGTACCTTTAATCTTTGAAATCCACTGTAATCGGAGTATATATTACACTGCTTGTTACCGCCGCAGGAACGTTGCGGATAGCAGTAAATGGGTTTTGAGCGAATATTTTGCGAGTGATATAATTGACAGTAGTTCCGAAGCGGAGAATATGCCGCTGGCATTGGATCTGGAAACACTGTATGAAAAGCTGATTGTGGAAATATGTCCATTGAATATTCGCAAAAATGAAAACATATGCGGTTTAGTTGAAAGAGTGGAACAATCACAAAAGCTTGAACGAGAAATAAGCAAGCTGGAAAGCAGAATAAAAAAGGAAAAACAGTTCAACCGCAGAGTCGAGCTGAACAACTTACTTAATGAACATAAACATAAAATTGAGACATTGAAAAAATGAAACAAGAGTTCGAATCAGTTTTTACAATCTAAATATTGAAGATGTTTTAAATTAAAATTAAGACAAGTAAAAGGAGACAAGATGCGTACCGATAAAATAAAAAATATAATTCAAGACAGCAACATTAACTTCTTAATTGGATCGGGATTATCTGCTCCGTATTTATCGATACTTGGAAACATAGAAAAATTACTGTCAGATTTAAATGAAGATACTAGTTTAGGCTTGAAACAAAAAGCATTAATTAAAGCTTCTATATACAATAAATTTTATAATAGTGTAATTGAAAAGAATATTAATATTCTTAATAATGCTAGAGGTACTAGTCAAGTATTAAGACGCTATGAAAACTTTTTTTCAACTATTAACAAGCTTCTTTTGATTCGAAGGAATAAATTAAAAAGTAAGCAAGTAAATATTTTCACGACAAACGTTGACATATGCATGGAAAAATCACTAGAAGCTAAAGGTTTCGAATATAATGATGGTTTTTCCGGTCGGTTTCAACCAAAATATGATATAAGTAATTTCAAAAAGTCAATATTAAAAAGAAGCCTTCATTATGAAAACAGTTCCGAAATTCCTATCTTTAATATTTTAAAACTTCATGGGTCTTTAACTTGGACTCGGGAACCAGATGAAGGCAATAATAATATTTTTTGCGATATACCTTTAACGCAGGTAAAAAAAGTAAAAACAAGCAAAGACAGATTCTCTGGTGTTTTCATGAATATTGATGATAACGAGGATATTTTAAACACTATTGTAGAAAAACTACCAGCATCTATAGGCGAAGATGATTTTAATGATTTTATTGACGAGTATAATAAACTTGCAATAGTAAATCCGACAAAAGATAAATTCCGAGACACATTACTGAACCAAACATATTATGACTTATTAAGAATTTATTCCAATGAATTGGAAAAAGAAAATACTCTTCTTTTTGTAATGGGATTTTCATTTGCAGATGAACATATCAAAGAGTTGACGTTAAGAGTTGCAAACTCCAATCCTACTTTATTAATAATCATTATTGCATATTCTAAAGAAGCGGCACTGACAATAAAGAAAAATATTGATATGTCTAAACTGAGGAATTCAAATATTGAATTTATAACCCCCAAAATTATAACAGATGATGATGGCAATGAAAAAGATGAATTTGAGTATAATTTAAATAGGATTAACAGTAAAATATTTGGACCAATTTTAAAAAAGGTGGAAGCTGCAAATGAATAATGAACAAATTATGCAGGATTCAATTTTTAAAATTGGGGAGGTCATTTCTGTTGATGGTCGTAAAATCAAAATCAGAGTAGATAAGGCTAAAAATACTTCATATACTCTCTTTAAAGGACAACTTCTCAAAAACATATCTGTTGGGAGTTATGTAAAAATTCTCAAAGGTTTTTCAAAAATCATTTGCAAAGTCGATGGAGAATTCATAGATGAAGATAAACATTTTACGGATAAAGATTATAAAAATGCAAAGGATAA
The DNA here is from genome assembly GCA_028717165.1 of Victivallaceae bacterium. Lineage (GTDB taxonomy): Bacteria > Verrucomicrobiota > Lentisphaeria > Victivallales > Victivallaceae > JAHOYW01. The sequence continues at coordinate 15,446 of JAQUOK010000006.1, forward strand.
AATTTCAAGAACTCTTGCAGTTAGCATATTAGGTTTTTTTGAGGGTGAAAATTTTGAAAGGGGAATTAAAGAATTACCTCTTGTTTTTGATGAATGCTTCCTTCTTGGTAATCAAGAGTTTGAAAAAGTTCACGATTTTGTCAAAAAAGATGATGAACCTCTTTTGATTGGGACATTGTCGCTGGAAAAGGGGCAAAATGTTAATATAGGAGTCAATAGTTTGTTTGCCAGTCATATTGGTATTTTTGGAAATACCGGTAGTGGCAAGTCTTATACATTAGCAAAACTTTATGAAACTCTATTTAAAAAATTTGAGGATAATCCTGAATTTAAAAAGAATGCCAGTTTTCTGTTATTTGATTTTAACGGTGAATATGCGCATGATAAAACAATAACAGAAAGTAAAAAAATATATAATTTAACGACCAGAAAAGAACTGCATAATATCAAGGATGATGAAAAACTTCCATTAAAAGAAACTGATTTGTTGGACATCGAGTTGATTTCTATTTTATCAAATGCGACTGACAAAACACAAAAACCCTTTTTAAAACGTACCATAGACTTTCTAAAACATGTGAATGCCAACAACACGCCATTAGAATATTTTAGGAATATTCTAAAAAAAAGGATTAAATTAGTTTTAAAAATGACTGATAAAGGCAGAGCTTATATATTGGTTGAATATTTGACTTTAATAATAAACAAAGAAAATGGTGATAGTCTGATAGAAAGTCTCGACTGGCAAAATACCTTGGCTTATTTTATGCCCAAAGGGGTGTCAAGGCAAGTGAATGATACGGAAATAGAAGCAACTGATTTATATAAGAATGTGGACAGTTATGAGTTTCCTAATAATTTGATTTCAAAACTGATTGATTTTTTATATTTGCAAATAGTTTTGGATATTTATAATGACAAGGCACAGAATGAACATATTGCACCTGCAATTAGTAAATTAAAAAGCAAACAAAAGGACATTGAAAAAGTATTCAATACAAAAGTCGATAATTCAGATATCTATCCATCAAATATAAACTTTGTTGTTATTAATCTGAATGAAGTCAATCTGGAAATAAAAAAAATCCTACCTTTATTAATTTTGAAAACATTATATACAGAACAGAAGAACAAGTACGTGCAAGACCATCACTATCTGAATATCATAATTGATGAAGCACACAATATCTTATCTCATGTATCAAACAGAGAAAGTGAGACTTGGAAGGATTACCGGCTTGAAACATTTGAAGAAGTAATTAAAGAAGGTAGAAAGTTTGGAGTTTTTTTAACTATTGCCAGCCAGCGGCCTTCTGATATATCCTCGACAATCATATCCCAATTACATAACTATTTTTTACATCGATTGATTAATAATAATGATATTTTAGCAGTTGAAAAAACGATTTCATATCTTGATAAAGTGTCTTTTGAATATCTTCCTATTTTGCCGACTGGAACTTGCATTTTTGCCGGCTTGTCCGCACAAATCCCGGTGATTATTGATATTGCAAAAATCAAAAAAGGATATGAACCTAAAAATGAAACAATAAAATTGACTGATCATTGGGGGAAAACTAATGAAATTAAAAATGGCTAACGATTCATTCATCGAGATGTATTTAATAATTTGAAGTTCAAGCAAAAAGTAATAGGTATCTTGGGCAAACTTTACTTTTCGTGCATGGTTAAAAATTTAGTGTATATTAGTGTTCGCTGATGATTAAATAAGGATAAGATTATGGAAAAATTGAAGATGCATTCGAAGAATTTTACGGATGAAAATATCGCTAAAATTGCGGAGCTGTTTCCGAATTGCGTTACAGAAGTGGAGACCACGGAAAACACGGAAAATAAAGAATATAAGAAAGTTATTGATTTTGATTTGTTGAAGCAGGAACTGTCCGATAAAATTGTTGATGGTCCACGGGAAAGATACAGGCTTGACTGGCCCGGCAAACGTGAAGCATTACTCGCGGCAAACGCTCCGATTGCTAAAACCCTGCGCCCATGCCGTGAAGAAAGCGTTGACTTTGACAATACTCAAAATCTTTTCATCGAAGGTGACAATCTAGATGCCTTAAAGTTGCTCCAGGAAAATTACCTCGGCAAAGTCAAAATGATTTATATTGATCCTCCGTATAATACCGGAAATGATTTTATTTATTCTGACAACTTTGCTGAATCAGGCGAAGAATACCTCCTTGAATCAGGCCAGAAAGACGAAGCAGGAAACCGCCTTATCGCAAATACTGAATCTAACGGACGCTTCCACTCGGATTGGTTATCTATGATGTATTCTCGTCTCAAGCTAGCACGAAATCTACTCAAGGATGATGGGGTAATTTTTATTTCCATTGATGAAGGAGAACAGGCAAATATTAAAAGACTTTGTGATGAAATCTTCGGAGAAGAAAATTTTGTCGAATGCATCTGTTGGAACAAGCGAATACCCAAAAACGATAAGGGGGTGGGAAATATTCATGAATACATTCTTTTATATGTGAAAGATAGCTTTACTAAGCCTGTTTTTACAATGAGAAAAGATGGATTAGATGATATCTATGAACTAGTTGAAAAACTTAAAAAGGCGAATGTTGCATTAAATGATGCAGAAAAAGAAATAAAAAAATTATATAAAAAGAATAACTATGACCGAGGGATAACGCTTTACAATGCTTTTGATGAAAACTACCGACTATGGGGAAAAATAAATATGAGTTGGCCAAATGCGAATACATTTGGTCCAACATATGAAGTTATACATCCACTTACAGGTAAGCCTGTAAAAATGCCAGATCGAGGATGGAGATGGAAAGAAGATACCTTTAATCAATCCGCAAACTGTATAAATGGCGAGTATGATGATATCAAAAAATTACATGATGGAAGCGTTATGTGCGGTAAGATATGGTTTGCTACCGATGAAAATACGCAACCCAGTTCAATAACCTACCTTGATGAAGTAAATACATTTCTACTTAGATCAATTCTTTCATTTAAAAGTGATGGTGGTATTGAGGTCGAGAATTTATTCGAAGGGAAAAGTTATTTTTCATACCCCAAGCCAACACAATTATTGCGAGTCTTGTTTAGTTCAAATAAATCTACAGAACCAGAAGTATTTTTAGATTTTTTCGCGGGCTCCGCTACTACAGCTCATGCAGTAATGCAATTAAATGCAGAAGATAACGGAAAACGCAAATTTATCATGGTGCAATTGCCGGAAGAATGTGATGAAAAATCTGAAGCTTTTAAAGCTGGTTATAAAAATATTGCCGAAATCAGCAAAGAGCGCATTCGCCGCGCCGGGGATAAAATTAAGAAAGAATTAACCGCGAAAGACACGAAAGAAGATAGAAAAGATGATTTATTCAGCATAGCTGAAAAAGAAAAAAACTTTCGTGATTTTAGCGCCTTTCGCGGTTCCCAAAAACTTGATACCGGGTTTCGGGTGTTGAAGATTGACAGCAGTAATATGCGAGATGTTTATTATAATCCTGACGCGGTAGACCAGGATGAACTGGGCTTGCACTTCGATAACATCAAGGATGACCGCAGCGATGAAGATTTACTGTTCCAGGTACTGCTTGACTGGGGTGTTGACCTGACATTGCCGATCACTAAAGAGACTATTTCCGGCCGGGAAGTTTTCTTTGTTGATGGAAACGCATTAGCTGCCTGTTTTGTTGACAACGGGAAAATAGACGAAGATTTCTGCAAAGAGCTTGCCAAGCGTGAACCGTTACGAGTAGTTTTCCGTGACGCCGGTTTCGCCGATGACAGCGCCAAGATCAACGTAGAGCAGATATTCAAGCTCCTGAGCCCGCACACGGAGGTGAAGAGCATATGAGCAAAGAGTTTAACAACCGCGAAAAACACGAAAAGGTTTTATTTTCTGATGAATGCTACGCCATTCAGGGAGCTGTATTTGATGTTTATAAAGAGATGGGCTGTGGTTTTCTTGAGGCAGTCTATCAGGAGTGCCTGGAGAAAGAACTGCACAAAAGGAATATTTCTTTTCAATCTCAGGTTGAACTTGGATTACTCGTCAACTTTGGCAGTTATCCAAAAATTGAAATCATTCGCATGGCTAATTCAAATTTTCGTGATTTTAGCGCCTTTCGCGGTTTAAAGAGAGGTGCGGAATGAGATACGAAAATCACGAAATAGAGTCTGCCAAGGGGCAGTTACTGGTTTATCAGGGCCAGGACGGTAGTATGAAGTTAGATGTCCGTCTCCAGGATGATACTATCTGGCTTAACTTGAATCAGCTGAGTGAGCTTTTTGATATTGACAAATCCGGTATCAGCAGGCACTTAAAGAATATATTTGAGAGCGGTGAGCTGACGCGGGATTCAGTTGTTGCAAATTTTGCAACAACTGCTGATGACGGTAAAACATATAAGGTTGATTATTTTAATCTTGACGCTATAATTTCAGTGGGATACCGGGTAAAATCCCATGTAGCGACCCGTTTCCGCATCTGGGCTACTGAACGATTGAAGGAGTATATTGTTAAAGGCTTTACCATGGATGATGAACGGCTAAAAGAAAGCGGCGGCGGTTTATACTTTGACGAACTGCTTGAACGTATCCGGGATATCCGTTCATCAGAAAAAGTGTTTTGGCGCAAGGTTCTGGATATTTACGCCACCAGTATAGATTATGATCCGAAAGCGGATACGTCACATGAATTTTTTAAAGTAATCCAGAACAAGATGCACTGGGCGGCGCACGGCCAGACCGCTGCCGAAGTAATATACAAACGCGCAAATGCCGCACAGCCGAATATGGGCATGACCAACTGGGTGGGTTCTTACATTCGGAAAAGTGAAACGCAAATCGCTAAAAACTATCTTAATGAACGGGAACTCGACGTGCTTAACCGCATTGTAACTTTGTACTTGGATTTTGCTGAACTGCAAGCGATTGAAAGGAACGTTATGACCATGCGCGATTGGGTTGAAAAACTTGATAGTTTTCTCAAGCTTTCCGGGCGCGATATTTTAAAGCACGCCGGGAAAATCAGTCACAGTATGGCACTTGAGCGAGCCAATAAGGAATATGAAAAATTTAGAATAAAAAAACTTTCAGAACCAACCGAGGTAGAGAAGCACTTCATTGAAGCGGAAAAGGAAATCAAACAAATAGCGGCTTCCAAGAAAAAAGGAGGCAAGCAATGAAACTGAAATTTAAAAAACAGGAATACCAGACACGGGCTGTTGACTCTGTAGTAGAGTGCTTCAAGGGGCAACCGTGTATTTCCGGCTTAAAATACCGCATGGACCCTGGAATATCTAATATACAGCGAAAAGATCAGGCTGATGGACAAGCTGAACTGGGTTTAAGAACTGATGACGCGGACAGCTTCAAGAATGCCGAAATACTTTTAAATGAAATGCAGATTCTTGAAAATATTCAAGCGGTTCAAAGAAGGCAGAATCTGCCATTGTCTCCAGCTCTTGTCAAAACTAAAATTTCCCCGGTAAATATTGACGTGGAAATGGAAACGGGAACTGGTAAGACTTATTGTTATATTAAAACGATTTTTGAGATGAATGAGCTTTACGGCTGGAGCAAGTTTATAGTTATTGTTCCCAGTATAGCCATTCGTGAGGGTGTTTATAAATCACTGGAAATTACCGCTGAACACTTTCAGGAAAGTTACAACAAAAAAGCAAAATTCTTTATTTATAATTCCAATCAACTGCATAATCTGGAAAGTTTTTCATCGGATGCCGGGATAAATGTCATGATAATCAATGTCCAGGCATTTAATGCCACCGGTAAAGACAATCGTCGTATTTATGAAGAGCTGGACGACTTCCAGAGCCGCCGCCCGATTGATGTTATCAAGGCTAACCGGCCAATACTGATTCTTGACGAACCGCAAAAGATGGAAGGGAAAAAGACGCTGGATTCACTTAGGGAATTCAATCCGCTTTTTGTCCTGCGTTATTCAGCTACACACAAAACACAGCATAATAAGGTTCACCGTTTGGACGCATTGGACGCTTACAACCAAAAACTGGTTAAAAAGATTGCGGTACGGGGAATTTCCGTTAAAGGCTTATCCGGTACAAACGCCTATTTATATCTGGAATCAATAGAAGTTTCAAAGCAAAGCCCAATTGCGAGAATCGAAATTGAAGTAAAAACTGGGACGGGAATAAAAAGAATATTCCGTAAACTGGGAAAAGGCGACAATCTTTATGATATTTCCGGAGGCTTGGATCAGTATAAGGATTTTGTGATTAGCGAAATTAACGCCAACACGGATACCGTTGAATTTCTGAATGGGTACCAGTTACAGGCCGGAGAAGCTGCCGGCGATGTCAATGAGACAGCTCTGCGGCGTATCCAGATACGTGAAGCAATCAGAGCCCACTTTGAAAAAGAACAGGTACTCTACCACCAGGGAATAAAAGTTCTTACACTCTTTTTCATTGATGAAGTCGCAAAATATCGAGTCTATACCGATGCAGGAGAAGAAGGCGGAGAATACGCAAAAATCTTTGAAGAGGAATATCAGGACGCGCTGGATGAACTAATGCAGGATATGCTGATGCCTGAAACGTATCGGAAATACGTTGATTTTATTCCCGTAGAAAACACCCATAACGGCTATTTTTCTATCGATAAAAAAGGTAAAATGGTCGATGCCGTCAAGTCAGCAAAAAGTGAAAAAGAAGAAAGCACAGATCAAAGCGCTTATGATTTGATCCTTAAGGATAAAGAAAGGCTGTTGTCATTTGAAGAACCAACCCGCTTTATATTTTCCCACTCTGCACTCCGTGAGGGCTGGGACAACCCGAATGTATTTATAATATGCACCCTGAAACATAGTAATAATACTATTTCCCGTCGTCAGGAAGTAGGGCGCGGCTTGCGTATTGCCGTTAATCAGCAGGGAGAACGTCAGGATAACCCGGCTACCGTCCATCAAACCAATGTACTGACAGTTGTCGCCAGCGAAAGTTATAAAGAGTTCGTCACGGCATTACAGCGTGATATCAGCGACTCACTTTCAGAAAGGCCGCGAGTCGCGGATGCCAAATATTTCAATGGCAAAATACTGCAAACTTCGACTGGTAACGTAACAGTAACGCAGGATATGGCGGAAGGTATTGAGTTTTATCTTATTCAAAACGCCTATGTCGACCGTAAGAAAAATATTACAGAAAAATATCATGTGGCGGTAAGAGAGCAAACCCTTGTTCCGCTCCCGGAAGATTTACAGCTTTACAGAGAGCAGATTTTTCAATTGATTGACAGTGTTTACAGTGATGCCAGCCTGCCGCAAATTGAAAATGACCGTGGAGCCAAAACGAACCCGCTGAACGCCAATTTTGAAAAGAAAGAATTCAAGGAATTGTGGAACAGAATCAACTACAAAGCTGTTTACAGCGTAAAATTCGACAGCTCAGAGCTAATTGATAAATGCATCGTTGCTTTAGAAACTGAATTGCGGGTTAGCCCTTTACAGTATACTGTTCAAGCTGGAGAACAACTGGAAGATATAAGTTTTAATCAGATGAAGTCAGCCGATGGATTTAAACTTCGCGAAACTCAAACCGAAAGTAGCTCCAGATCTATCCATTCCGCAGTAAAATATGACCTGATTGGGAAGATTGCGGAAAATGTTCAACTTACCAGAAAAACCGTCGCAAATATTTTAACTGGAATCCCCAAGGCTGTTTTTTCTCAATTTAAGACAAATCCGGAAAATTTCATTTCTGAAGCCAGCCGTTTAATGCGAGAACAAAAAGCAACCGTTATCATTGAACATTTGACGTACGATTCGCTTACAGAAAGGCATAATACAGATATTTTTACAGACGGGCAAAGCAAACAGGATTTCAGCAAAGCTGGAGAACCGCTTAAACGCCATATCTATGATTACGTAATAACGGATTCAAAAACAGAACGTACTTTTGTGAACGAACTTGACACCAGCTCGGAAGTGATTGTTTATGCCAAATTACCGAAAGGCTTTTCTATTCCGACCCCAGTTGGCAATTATAACCCTGACTGGGCCATTTCATTCAAAGAAGGCACTGTTAAACACATCTATTTTGTGGCTGAGACCAAAGGCTCAATGTCAAGTATGGAATTGCGGGAAATAGAGAAGACCAAAATCAAATGCGCCAGAAAATTCTTCGATGAAATCAACCGCAAGCTGAACCCTGAAAACGTAAAATATGATGTAGTGAACAGCTACAGCAAACTAATGGAAGTTGTCAGCGGAGATTAAAATTTGAGAAGATTAACAAAATAAATCGGCTGATTTCATTGGTCCCCAGATGTCGGCGTTTCACGCCGGAAAAAACCTCCTTTAAGAATTCCCCGGCTCTTTAGTAAACCGGGGAATTTTTCATTTAACCGACAAGGAGGCATCATGACCAGACAGGAATTTTACAAAGCGATGGAACGCGAAAAAATCATCATGTATGATAAATTCGTCAGCCATCTCAACCGCACGCCGCTTCCGGAGCTTGCCGCCCGCTGGGTCGGGGTACTGGAGCTCGCTAAGGAACACGAAACAGCAAAGAACCGCGCCGACTGGCTCGCCATGTTTATGTGGAACTCGACCGCCCTGACTGTAGGCGAAAGGGTATTGGCAAATAGAGAAGAAAAGCGCCTCCGTGAAACAGCCCGGAAAGCGGAAGCGGAACGCAAACAGCGGGAAGCTGAAATCCATGAAAAACTTTCCCTCCGGAAGCTCATATTCTGGAAACACTGCTCAGAATACGACCGCCGGCAACTGGTGAAAAACTATCTGCCGAACACCGATGATTTTTATCAGGAATACGTTCGCGAAAACTATCTCGACCATCTCAACGACATGTCGGATCGTATGGCGCTATTGTGGTTCTGGAACGCTTTACCGCCTTTTTCCCTGGAATCGCTGCCGTTTGAAAAACCCTTAGCAAAAGCCGCATGAAGATATTGAAGTTTAAAGGTTTTGAGTTTATCGCCGGAGCGTCAGACGAAGTGAACGCTCCGGCAGAAAAAATAACCCGATGGGAGGAACAGAATGAATGAAGCAGTCTATCAGATGGCCGCCATGGGCGGAAGCGTACGAATAGTGGT
>JAQUOK010000007.1 GCA_028717165.1 Victivallaceae bacterium
TCGTGATCGCTATCATTGCAATCCTATTAAGTTCAAAACTCTAGTTTTTTATGTCAAATTATGTCTATGGTGTAATTTGATGTTTTCCGATAACCAAGCCTTACATATTGAGAAGAAAACACATCTTAAATCTCAAACGGACGATTATTGACAATCATACGAGACCTATTTTTTCATAAATTTTATTTGCCAATATTTGCCATTACTGTTTCAGTACGATAAAAAACTATGCCTGTTTGAACATAACGGTGATAAAGTTTTATTGGTGCCCATGTGGGGACACTCGCCTCTCAATAAAATTGATTTTTTATCTGCTTTTGAGTTCAAAATTCTGTTTTTTCCCCGAGGAGTTATTTGCCATAATTTGCCATCATCGTTTTTTTTGAAGTTTGTAATTACAGTATAATATAATGTGAGAAGTAGTGGGGAAATTATAAGAAGATCAGACTCGCTAATCGTTCTTGATAAAGCTGGGCTGACTTCAACGGAACAACTTCATCCTCTGGTAAAACAGGCAAAACAATCTGATTTGCGGTTGTTGGTCGATAATCCAGAACTACTTCCCTCCGCTGAAGCCGAAGACGCTTTCAGGATGCTGCTTGAAAAATATTCAACTATTGAAGGGGCCAAAGTCAAACAGGGTCTGCACCAGAAAAATAACGCCGTTTCAAGTAAAATAAAAGATTTGCTATTTTTCGACTATTCTCGTAGCCGAGCAACGGGGTATTTCACCGAAAAATTAACTCTTTGTGTTACCGCAAATCTAAAAAGTTGTAAATGAAAAACAATTAATATTAGTTTTTTGTCTTTTGAGGTATTATATTGCTATTATTAGAACGGCTCTATATAAGGTTGCATAAAACTGTCTCAAAAGAAATTTTTGTGCTCAATATCATTTATTGAAACATAAAAATGCAACCTTATATAGAGCCGGAGTAATAACAGTTTTTTATAAGCAACAAATGGGATAAACCTATAATGAAGCCAAAAATTTCTATAGCAATGACTGTTTTTGAAGGAGAACGTTTTATTGTTCAACAACTGAACAGTATTCTTGACCAAAGTCTTGTTCCTGATGAAATAATTATATGTGATGATTCCCGGAATGACAAAACTTATGACGCTATAGAAAAGATTATCAAACAACATTCTGACATTATTAAGTATTTCAAAAATGAGACACAATTAGGAGTGAGCAATAATTTTGAAAAAGCCATTTCCCGGACAAACGGTGATATTATTTTCCTCTCAGATCAGGACGATGTTTGGAAGCAAGATAAAATTGCACAGCTTGCCTCTTTAATAAATGCTTCTCCCAATTGTGGTGGTGCATTTTGCAACAGTGAATTAGTTGATGAGAACTTAAAATCACTTAATATTTCTCATTGGGATCTAAGAGGATTTGGAACAAGCGAGATACTTTCATGTCCTACAGGAGGAATGTTGGAATTTTGCCTGAAGCGGGTTCCTGCGGCGGGTCATAACATGGCTTTTAAGGCTGAGTTAAAAGATTTGATACTGCCTTTCCCTGATCTCAAGGAATGTCATGACACCTGGATTGGTCTGGTGATTGCCGCGACAAGAAAATGGGCTTTTACCAGTGATACTTTGACTCAATTCCGGCAGCACAATAATAATTTATCGCAAGCAGGCAGAAGCTGTCAGTTAAAAGCCGCAATGGATTCAATAAAAAATGACATTAGCACCTGGAATACGGCTTTATATGATGCATTGATCCAACGGCTGAGCGGAAGAGTCGAACCGGAAATGCTGGAATTGTTAAAAGACCGTCGAGATCATTCCGCAATGCGCGCTAAAATGAATTGCAATATTTTCAGACGGTTTCCACTTATTTACGGCGAGATTAAAAACAAAAGATATTTCAGATACGGCCGGGGGTGGAAAAACATCATTCAAGATTTAATCTTAAGAAGCCTGTAAAACGTTTTTAATGCGTTGTCTTATATTCAGCAGAAAAGATGTTGCGGAGGGCCCTATCGTCCGGCATAAAAATCCCAACAGTCTGCATTTTCTCGAAATTCCCATATTCCAGATATATTTATGTTCATTCAAGAGTTTTAATATTCTGAGTCTTTCTTCACCGGGATGATTCCACATGTGCCATAAGTTACAATAATAGATATTGATGATGGCGTCTGTAATAGTCATATAATAAATTATTTCCATTTCCATATCTTTTAATTTGTCTATCCACTTAAACACTACAGAGTAAAGATCCAACTCCATTTTTATTGAAAAAGAGAGAGATTCTCCTTTTCTCTCCCTATGGCAGATGAAAGGAGTGTTCAAAACGGTAAAACTTTCAGCTTTAAAAAATATTTGAAGAGTCCAGTCAAGGTCTTCTGCGTAAATATCATCTTTAAATAAGACCCCGGTTTCTTTTAAAAATGACATCTCGAATACATGATTCCAGACGCTCCAGAATGAACTGTTTCGCCTTGAAAACAAATAGTTCATAACATCAATAGAATTTTCATCCTCAATACGGTCAATATCATAGCTTTCATTATAATCGCGGATATAGCTTCCTGTCTCAGACACTAAAAGCACTCTTCCCAGGATTATATCAGAGCCGGGTTTACCGTAAATTGTGTCTTTTATGCCGGAAAGGCAATTGGTATTCAAATAATCATCGGAATCCAGGAATATTAAATACTCTCCACAAGCCTTTATTAATCCGGTATTGCGTGCCGCTCCAGGGCCTTGATTAGACTGGGTGAAAATTTTGATTTGCGGATTTTTCTCCGCGTATTCTTCGCAAATAGAACGACTATCATCCGTAGAGCCGTCATCGACCAGGATTAACTCCCAGTCAGCAAAAGACTGAGAGACCACGCTCGCAATGCACTGCCTTATATATTTTTCACAATTATAAATTGGAACGATAATAGAAATTAATGGCGTCATTACTTTTAATCCGGTTTGAAAAAATTGCGGACATCCTGGTCATTTTGAGTTATTTGATTTTTATAGGCATCATAGCTTTTTGCAATATGCCCCAAATCAAGAGCCTGATATCCATCTTTTGCCAAATCGTATGCCAGAACCGTTGCTGTTGGTCCCAGAATGATTATTATAAGCCTGTCTATGTCTATCTGATGTGCTTGTTCAAGAATTTCAGCATAACAAGAAAAGGCATTTTTAGCCGGGAAGTAAATGTATTCAATTGATTTTGCACAGTCAAATATGTTATTTTTCATATTATCCAACACTCCTCTTCCGCAAATTATGGTAATATCACGGCCGCTCCATATTTTTTTCATTTTTTCATATGAACTTTCAAAGTCATAATTGATATAGTAATTGTATAGTAAAGTGAATTCAGCGCTAAAATATTGTTTCTTGTAATTAAGGAGCGACTCTATTTTCTTTTTGTATCGTGGAAACCATATTCTATAAAACCGTTTTAGTTCATTTCTGAAGTTTGACACCTCTCCATAATAAAATGAGTATATCAAACCGATATAAATATTATCATCTTCTGACTGAAGCACTTCTTTAAGTCTCCGCGCTAATTCTGCATCAAACTTCTGAAATGGGATACTATACCCGTCTATCAGAAAAAATTCGCCATCGCCAAACCGGCAGATACTTTTCGAACCATCAATCAGGGCATCAATAGTCTCCTCAGGCGTTTTTATTCCGGGACGCTTCAGCTTTCCCCATTCATTGGCAATTTCAAAGCCCATATTATCCAGACGTCCGTTTATTCTGTCATCAAGAGGCTCATTTGCAAGTTCACATAAGTTTTTAAAAAAACATTGCAGTTTGTAATATATCCTTTTCAATTTTTTAAATATAAACATTTTAAATCATCTTCCTTTGAGACTCTTTCCCATTCTCGTTACCTGCCTTATACTATCCATTCTTTAAGCTTAATTTTACGGCTAATCTTCTGATATAGTAATGTAAACGCTTTTGCCAGTATAAAAGAAGTAGCGGCCATAATGTTCCGCTTTTTAGCACCAGATTGATAAATTTCAATTCTTCTGCTATATATAATTCCGGTTTTAATTGCATTTTCAAGATAAACTTTTTAATTTCAACAAATAATTGCTTTTTATTTCTCTGACGGTTAAAGTTGTATTCAAGCATTCCCACAGGGACTGCATATTTTTCAATATAATTACTGTTGATTAAATAATCATAAATAGCCTTAACAACATAAATCACATCTATATTGTTAAGGCCTGGTCCTGCGGTGACTGCCATTGTTGAATCAGAGTGCTGCCGGTAATAATATATTCCACTGTTTATATAATATACCTGAGGTAAATTACAGAAAACAACATAGAAAAAATAAGCGTCCTCAAATTTACAGTTTTCCTGAAATTTGACTTTTATCTTAATCAAAAACTCTCTGGAATATATTTTCCCTACAGAAACAGCCCATGCTTCACGAAGCAATTTATTGCTCATATTTGTCATCCCTAAATGCGGGCGGGTAAACAGTCTTTGTTTTCCTGGATAATGATATATCATTACATTATCGTTACAAACAACTTTTGATCCGGTAGTCTTTATAGCGTTATACAAATTGTCAAGATAATCAGCAGAAATAAAGTCATCACTGTCAATAAAGACGATATATTTCCCGGTTGCGGCTTCCATGCCAATATTCCGGGCATGGCCTTGACCATGATTTGCATCATGGATTATCTTTATTCGAGAATCATTTTTCTGGCACGTTCTTAATATTTCTGCAGAACCATCGATAGAGCCGTCATTGACACATATACATTCAAAATCGGAGAACGTCTGATTTAGAACGCTATTTAAGCATTCAAACAGATATTTTTCAACATTATAAACAGGTATTATTATTGAAATTATACTCATAAAATTCTTGATCCTGTAAACTATTTCTGCTTTTGGCGCAAAGAAGAAAAATAAGAACGAGCTGTTCTAACCCAATATCGTGGACGAAAACCGTGGCCCCGCAAAAATTTTGTCAGATAAAGCATAGCTATCCACCAGAATACATACACATCCATTTTTATATATGCAAATAAATTATGTATGATCTCCGGGGATTTGTTTGGACATTCCTGAAAAAACTCCAGGCAGAATTGAGCTATATTTTTTTTGATCATGCTACGGTAGCGATGAGAAGCACGATTCAGCAGTTTATATAAAATATCTATTGATTCCAGATAAACAAGCTCAGGCATCCTTATGCTGGTATTCTCCCCGTGAACACGATAATGAAATAATATTTCCGGGACATAAGCATACGCTGAATTTTCCATTGATGCCTTCATCCATACATCGTATTCTTCCGCCATTTTATAGCGTTCATCGAATCTGGCAATCCCGGAATCCCACATTTTTTTTTGCAGCATAACTCCAGACAGTCCAATGATACATGCCCGTTCATTTAATGCAGTATCGAAAAAACTGTCCAACAAAGTTCTTTCTTTTTCTATCGAGTAGACGCTGCCTAAGGCTCCTGTTTTATCGATGACCTGATGGTCACAAAAAACCAGACTGGGAGGATGATTTGTACGTTTAATTGCCACGACCTGTTTATTTAATTTTTCCGGCATCCATATATCATCATGATCAAGAAATGCCAAATAACTGCCAGCGGAAAGTTCGGCACAGCGATTCCTAGTGTAACTAAGTCCATGATTCTTTTGCCGGTATAATCTTAAGCGCGGATCGCTGTAATTCTTTTTAATGAATTCATATGTGCCATCTGTTGACCCGTCATCAACAGCAACTACTTCGAAATTCTCATAGGTCTGAGCAAATACACTATCCAGAGTCTCCTTTATAAACTCAACAGAATTATATAAACAGATATTAACGCTAATAAGCATGTTTTTTTTTGTTTCTTTTTCAGACATGTTCTAAGTTGCCGGTGATAAGTTAAATTCATAGTTCCAGTTATCTACTGGGTGTTCATCCTGATCGTCAATATGCCAGGCCGGAGACGGCATATTCAGAACATAAGCGTCAATGTCTCCTATATTCTGGAGTGCAGCAGGAACTCCGGCAGGTACTTCAATAGAAGCAAAGTTGTAATTCTCACCGGAAAAATATTCTTCGTACTTTCCGTTAATTTGAACAACAACCTTGATATTCCCCCTGATGCAGGAAAAAAGCCCCCGGCGTTTTTTGTGCAGGTGTGGCCCTTTTACCATTTTGGGCGATACTACAGTAAGATATACCTGTTTAGGCATATGTGCCGGGTCAATAAAGTTATCATGGATGTTAAAAATAGGAATCAAAAATCCATTTTTCTGCTTATCAAAGGTTTGGGTAATTATTTTCGAATGTTTTTGGACTCTCAAATGCATATTTTCCTCCTGTTTGCGGAAACATCGCAACTTTATTTGAAAAAAGCAACGACGTTCTCGATTACATAATCAATTTGTTCATTTGTCATACCAGTAAAAAGCGGGATGGAAACCATTTCATCAAAAATATTTTCCGTTGTCGGCAGAGAAGTATAGTAATCTTTAAAATATGGCTGAAGATGATTTGGAGGATACAATATACTTACCCCTATTCCGGCATTTTTCATTGAATACATGAATTCGTTTCTCATATTATCTCTGATAAGCATTGTATAACAGAAAGGAACGGTTTGAGTAAAATCATGTTTTAATAATGATATTTGGTTAATGCTTTTATAGCTATTATCGTATTTTAAAGCTATATTCCTTCTTCTTGTGATGAAATCAGCTATTTTTTTCAGTTGTTCAATGCCGATAGCGGCATTGATGTTACTCATGTGATATCTATATCCTTTGTCTATTACTTCATATAGCCAGGGCCTGTCAGATTTATACCGATTCCATGTATTCTTGGATATGCCGAGATTTTTCATGCTTGATATTCTGTCCGCGACTTCGTCTATTGTCGTGCAAATGGCTCCGCCTTCACCGCAACTGATTGTTTTTATCGGATCGAAACTGAAACATGTCACATGTCCTATTGAACCGATTTTATTATTTTTGTGTTCAGAACCAAAAGCATGTGCAGCATCTTCAACGATAATAATACCCTTTCCGTCCGCAATCTCTTGTAATTTATCCATTTCAACAGGTTTTCCCGTGTAATGGACCGGCAGTATTACTTTCGTATTTGCCGTTATTTTTCTTTCAACATCTTCAATATCAATATTCAGGTCATCCTTACGGCATTCAACAAACACAGGAATGCCGCCGGCGGCAATGATGGCTTGAACCGTTGCGGCATATGTCATTGACGGGACTATAACTTCCTTATTTTTTACCTCAACCGCTTCAAGGGCAAGATGAATTGCACTGGTTCCCGTATTGACGGCCTGGACATGCCTGCAGCCGATATATTTTTTTATCCCATCCTCAAACTGACCGACAACCGCCCCCATGCCGAGCCAGCCGGAATCAATAATTGGCTTGATTGCTTGAAATTCATCATTCCCAACACAAGGTTTTGCTAATGGTACATTCATGATATTTATCCTTTTATGGTTTTGCGCAACAAGTTCTTGGTGAAATAATTCCAGAAAAATCTAAATAACCCAACCGGATCCTTTATCGCCATCAGCAGATACTTCCAGGGATTTCTAATCGCTCTTTGAATAGAAAGATATCTATAGATATTTCCCATCAACGCTATTATATCATCATGAGTAAAATCCGGAGTTTCAATAATTGCACTTCGAATATAAAGGTTCTCAAAATCATATTCTCCCTTCAGAAAACCGTTTTCCTGGCATATCCTTAACAATTCACTCCCGGGATATGGCGTTGCGATAGAAATATGGACATCTAAAGCGCCGCATTTCGCGGCGAATTTAATAGACTGGAACATTTCAGCAAGAGTCTCGCCGGGCATACCGATTACCAGAAAGAAATTATAATCCAGTTTGATTTTTTTACAATATTTGACCAGTCGTTTAACGTGTTCGAGATTGACCGGTTTTTTGATTATTTTTCTAAGGACCCTTTCTGAGCCACTTTCAACGGGAAAATTTATTCTCACACATCCCGATTGTTTCATCAGGTCAATAGTATGCTCATCAATGGGCCAGATACTGATTCCATTAGGTGTATCCCAAATAAAATTTAGGTTTTCGTCAATCATTTTATGAAAAATTTCTTCAGCCCGTTTTTTGTTGGCTGTCAGATTATCGTCTTCAAACATGATTTCCTCAATGCCGTACTGTTCCTTTAAGAGCTTCATTTCCTCAATAACTTTATCTGCCGATCTCATCCGGTAACAGCGCCCCCACACTTCCTTGGCGGTACAAAACGAACAAGAAGCAGTACACCCCCTGGAAGTAATTATCGGGCAATAACGGGCCTTATGGCGTTCTCCATGAGACGCAACCAAACCGAAATATCTTTGAAGATGCATTAAATGATACGCGGGGAAAGGAATTGCATCAAGATCTTCAATCCAGCGTTTTTTGGGATTGATTATGCACTTGCCGTCTTTTTTGTAACCGATCCCATCCAGACAATTAATATCATTGCCATTTTCCAGCGCTTCTATAAGTTCAGAGAATGTATACTCCCCTTCTCCTAAAATCAAATAATCACAGTTGGGAGACTGGAGCACTGCATCCGGGACTACTGTGGCATGCCCCCCCCCACAAACGGTAATAATATTATGGTCTATTTCCTTTATCAGGGCTAGCATTTCTAAATAAATGGAATGCTGGCGGCTGAATTGGCAGGACAAACCGACCACCTCAGGAGCGAATGCTGAAATAGCTTTCTTTATTTCGTCATTAGTCGAACCTACACGACAAATATTATCATCCACATCAACCTCTGTATCCCACCCTTCCAACAGGAAGTCACAGATCATAACTTCCTTGCCGATTTTTTCCAGACACGCAGCGATGTACCCCAGTCCCAATTGAGGGATGGGGTTAATATCACGGGATGCTTTCCCTGACAAAGCGGGAGAGTTCATTAATAGTACTTTAGTAATTTTTTTCACAATTTACGAAACTCCATTTTTAGAATCATTTCAACAGCCTCCTTCCCATAGAGAGGGAAAGCTTCTTTATTTCTATATCGGCGATAGTTGATTATTTGATGTTCCAAACACCCGAATAAGTGAAATTGAGAAACAATATTAATCGGAATTCGGGACTTTTCGGAAAATGTGTTTATCCCGCATTCGATGACTTCCATCCAGTCCGGCTGGAATCCGGTCGTCGTTTTTTTTAACTTATGGAAAAGAATAAAATTGTTCAGCAGAAGATTAGATAAATCCAAAAACGGTGTCCCGGATTTATTCAACTCTTCAAAGTCCAGTATTACATCGGCACACGGCCAGCCTAAAATATTGGTTGTATCAAAATCACCATGCTGCACAGTCAATGGAAGCTTGAAGTTTAATTCATCGTCAGAAAGTCTCGAATATAAACAATTAAACAGCTCTGAAAACCTCTCCTTAATTCCAAGCTCACCGGCCTTTTCCTTAAATTGCCGGATAATATCTGTAACCGGCAAATGATCCACGGTCAGGCTTTTTTGAAAGTCTACCAGAAAGCCAATTGCATTGCTGTTAAATTTGATTAACTCCTTTTTTAAATGGGGTGAAGTTATGCCGAAGCGTCTCAGCCTGTTTTCGGGAGATATGTTTTTAGGTATGAATTTTGTCACCAGAAGCCTATAGCCGTCTGCTTCCCCGTCATAACATACTTCAATAAGTCGCGCCCGCAGTTCCGGAGGCAACTTAGAATAGATGTAATTAAAATTTCCTGACTCATCTGCGATATTGCAGTAGCCCCGCCTGCTGTATCTTGCGGCTTTTACATAATAAATTATGCGTCCTGTAGCTTTATCAATAATCATAATCCGCACCGGGGTGCCGTTTTCATATCTTACATTGTTAATTGCGGCAAAATAATTGGCGGCAGAATCAATAACACCCTGTTTTTCTAATATCTGCAGTATTCTGGCTGGTGCAATTGATGACTCTGAACATAAAACTGCCAGACTGTCGCAATATTTATAAGAGGAGGGAATCAATTTACCGAAGATTCTCCGTTTGATCGATTCATAGAAAAGCGGTATTCGCCGTTCTCCGAACCGGCGATAATAAGCAAAAGGCGCCTGTTTAACAATTTTCCGGTAATCATGGGATAATGCGTACATTGAAAATTTCAGGAATCCGGCTTCTTTTAATAATTCTATAAGTTGTGATGGAGAATAAATATACGTGCGATAGTCAATACCCTTTTTTATTTTAGTAAGAGCATCTGCAATTAGTCTGGGCAGAATGGTTACCCATGGTATATTGATGTGGGGATCCGGGTAACCGAAAAAGTGTTTCAGAGCTATTCTGTTTTCAATGGCTATATACAATACGCCGTCCGGCTTTAATACCCGCCGCAGTTCTTTGAGAACCATCTGTTGAATATCTCTGGGGGATTTTGTCCGCGGCCTGGCGCCGGAAAATTTTTTTTCCCACATATCGACAACGATCACATCTTCATCCATTCCGACCCATTCAAGAACCCCATTCAGGATTATACAGTCAAAATATCCATCCACAAATGGAAGGTTCTGTAATGAACAATTGAGTAATTTGATGTTGTTGATATTCTCTTTTCTGGCTCTTAAAGATAGAAGTTCCAATGTCTCCAGAGTTTGATCCAAAGCATATATTTCACGGCAGTGACATGCGATTGGAATAGTTAAACCGCCCCACATCGATCCGGCATCCAGAACTACAGATTCCTGGTCGATGGGCAGTAACAGGCCGGCATCCGCGCGATAATCACAGTAAAAATGATCTTTATATCCAGCCAGATATTTCATGACGGTTTCATCAAAATCACCGCCCTGGTCAATTTCATCGATAAGTATCCGCATTGTTTCAGGAGAAACATTACACCAGTATTTGGTGTCTTTCTCGAATACGTCAATATTTTTAACTTTTCTTAAAGGTGAAACTTTATATGCTTTATCCATTTTTGTTGTTCCTCATTTTGGTAAATTTTTTACTAATGTAATCCAGTTCTTGATATAATTACGGTCTACCCGGGCGTATTTTAGACAGAACTGCCGTCTCGCCTTCTGGACGTTGCCGCTTAACCACCAGTTATCGATTTCATCATAATGGCGGTTGACATGGGCCGCGGCCGCGGCTGGCGTTCGGTGATATATGCCCGCCGCTTCTAGTTTCTCCAAATCCCGTTGCGCCTCATCGGTAAAAACGAATTGTTCCGGGTCCCAAAACCATACGCTCGGAACATTCATGCTCATCACTTCCAGAACCCCGGTCGAACTATGATCAATAATACATAAGCGCGAGCTGGCAATTTTTTTCAGGAGTTCATTTGCACCGGAATAAATAAGCTGCCTCTCCGGCATCAGCTTTTTTATCAGATCTATATCGCCGTCACCATAGTCATGATGCAAATATGGTCTGAACAGCAGGGCTGCAGAAATCCGCTTATAAAGCATTTGGATGAATTTTTCCCGGGCAGCGAAAAATTGAATCCTGAAACGGGGTTCGAAAAACTGCTGCAGGCGATAGTAATACATTGGACACGAATTGCTGAGGTAAACAAGCTGCCCCTCGTCACATGAACGTTCGGGCAGCCTACTTAACATCGGGGACGGCAGAGGAATCGACTTTTTCTCATATCCCCATGTAATCAGGCCATCACTCAAATCGCGTTCAATGAATTCCTGCGGCAGACATTTCAACTGGTTGTACGCTCCCCCGTGCTGTACCGAATACCATTTGCCGCCGTTTTCTATAATCCTGGCGATCGCCGCCGCTTTTTCAAACCCCAGCCAGATATCATTGCCGATCAAGTATTTTTTACGAAAATATCTTTTTTGCCGGGGTATGCCGGAAAACCATATTGACGGCATATTTTTGCTGATCATTTCAGCCAAAATGGTTTCATACTCATTCTCAGGATGAATATTTAGCGGAAGATTATCGGCTGACGTCATTTTGGGTAGAATCTCACTCCAGTCTTTAAACCATGACCTGAAAAAACGGATTCTGCCTGCTCTCAGACGAGAATTATCCCTAGTGCCTAAACCGTAAATATTCCCCCATGCCACATCAGTGGGGAAAAGCAGGCGGGATAGCTTCTCACGCCAATTCACACAGTTGCTATTATGAATGGGATATTTCCAGGCCAGTTTCACATTTTTACTGACTGGTTTGATGAACCGGAAATTACCGCATTGAATAAGCTGGGAAAGCAGGCATAGATTGTAATCATGTAAATGCGCATTCTTCATAATTATCCCGTAATCATCATTGCTCAGTTGAAACGGATCAACCGGCAGCGTAACCTGGAATTCTTCGCCGCTTTCGGCCACTTTTAATAAAGTTAAATAATGAACGTAGGTTTGTTCTATGAAATGCAGCAGCCAACGGGTGGTAATTATATTCCAATAACGGTTGCTGAATCTGGTTTCATAAACCTCGTTCAGCCGTTGCGCGAGCAGCGCCCTGATTCTTATAACCAGTTTGTTCGTATACTCATATGCCGCGACAAAATCGTTTCTGCTGCTGAAGGGCGCCGCAATGATTTCAAACTTACGCGCCGCTTCCGCCAGTGTATATTTAGGATTAAACGCAAAACATCCTATGCTTAAGTACAAAGCATTCGCCTCGTTTTCAGTTGCCGGCCAGCAGTCCTCCTTGCCTGTAAGCACCAGTTCGCGCATTATTTTTCCAAGTCCTTCCGGTTTAGATTCTTATTTCCCGGTCCCGTGGGTACTCCCCAGAAATCACAATAGGCGCATAAAGGCACATCCTTCCGCCGTCCCTGTTTATGCGCTTCCAGCCATTGCCGCCGCCGCGAGCCGTTCCAGATATCCACCAGCGGTGTGGTTGCCGCGTTGCCGATAACGCCGAGACGTTTCGGATCAAAACGAACACAAATAGAAACTTCTCCATCTTTATTGATCGCCATATGATTCAGAAAATCAAGGCATATCCCGAGTTCCGGTACAGTTGGGGACATGGTGTAATTATAGCTTCCCATTTTGGCGTGAAGAAGACGCCGTGCAACCGTCAGGCCGAGTTCTTCGTACCGGGTCGAATCAACCTTACCGTTAAGCCTGGCGACGACAAAAGGTCTTCTATCTTTTTTTCGGGAGAGAAACTGTTTTAATATTTCGTATTGTCCTTCCGCCTCCGGGTCGTTTTCAATAACAGATACTGCCATGGTATCAAGATTACCGATAATATCATCGGCCCTTTCCAGCAATAATTTGCCGTTGGTGTCAAACTGTGTTATCTGCCGGCTGAAAAGCGCAATTGCCTCCTTCAGCCGTGGATAAAGCGTCGGCTCTCCATTATTATGCAACTGCACCACGATATCCGGCGGCAGTTGTGCGGCTATTTTTTCGAGAAGCGAAAAATCCATGTCACCGTATTTAATAACCAGTTCTGGATAATCGCGTTCAACTTTCCGCCGGCCGCACATCCAGCAGTTTTTATTGCAGCGGCTTGTCAGTTCGACATTCACACATGAAAGGCCATTAAAGCTGTACATATTTTTTCCTCCCTTGATATAACAGACAGTCACCCAGCATATGCTTATTGATCAACTGCTCATATTGTTCGGATACACTGCTGTAGAAATCATTGATCGCCCGCCCGGCGTCGGTATCGGTTCTGGCTGGGGCCGGATCATAAAGTGCGATTTCCGCACTTTTCTGAGGCATTGAATTCTGGGCCCAATGGACATGATTGAAAAACCGGTACATGAGAAAACTGGACACTCTCCCTTCAAAACCCGCCAGCGAAGCGAGCTTTTCCAATGATGCTGGGGTAAAATAGTGGATATGCCCCTTATGATAGAAGAAGCGCTCATACGACGTATCAATATAATGCGACAGCAGCACATCATGGAGATTAGGCACTTCCAGATGAATTACGCCGTTGTAATTCAGCAGCGCGGCGCATTTTTTCAGGAACGCCAACGGTGAAACCGTATGTTCCAAAACTTCAATTGCCACGACAATATCAAAATAGTTCTCTGGAAGATCAGCGTTTTCAAATGAATCGTTTATGATCTCAGCCTTATTGCAGTTGCGTCTGACAAAGCTGCAATCTTCTTCCGATGGCTCCACCGCCCGGATTTCCGCAGGATTCAGAGCAGCAACCAAATTGAGTATCCCCCCGAATGAACAGCCGACCTCAAGATATCTGGTGGCCGGGGAAATTAATTCCGAAAAGGTATTGAACTGTCGCTCATTAAGAGCTTTCGATATTCTGAGATTGTCGACATTATCCGTTTTGCTTCCCAGGATCGAGCTGTGCTCATTCCGGTATTGCTCAAGGTAATACTCACTTTCCGTCCAGTACTGCCGGTCGAGAACACCATGCCCGGTTATTCTGTCAACCCATAACAACGCATTCCGGCCATCACGCAGAGTAACAGTTTTTTCCTCAAAATCTTTGGGGGAGCAGAACTCTAAACCTACTTCGCGTAAAAAAGATTGCTTCACAAGACCTCCACAAATTCGATATATTGATTTTCCGGACCATGGCAGAATGCAACTTTGACTTTGCCGTCCGGCGAAATGCAGGGACGGGAAATGAAAGAGTAACCTTCATGGTTCAGCAGGGAATAAATCCGTTCGATATCCTGCACTTCCAGCGCGATATGCCGCGGGCCGTAATCAAACAGTACTGATTCCGGTATCTCATCCTGCCGGCGAGAACCGAAATCCAGCAGTTCAATCAAGGCCGCATCAGGAGAAACGCCCATTTTTACCGTTCTTACCTCGATATTGCTTCCTCCGATAATCGTATTGATGAAATCTCCCGTTTCCAAATTATCCGCAAAGACCTCAAAACCGAGAAGATCACGGTAAAAATGAAGCGCCTTTCCCAAGTCCCGAACAACGAGGCCGAAATGTCTGATTTTAATTAGGTTTCTCATATTCACTTTCCTTCGGCTTCAGTTGCCGCCTCACTGATAACGGTTATAGCCTCAACCAGCGCCGCTTCAGGAATGGTAAGCGGTGGGGCGAGTTTTATTGAATTACGGTGAGTCCAAACCGGTAAAACGCCACGCCTGACTGCACTGAAAACAATTTTATCTGCCATTTCCTTGTCACGGGTGATTATCCCTGCAATCATTCCCCGTACATTAATATGGGTAATGGCGCTATGCCGTTTTAACTTAATGGTTTCACGTTCAAATGTGGTACATGTTCCAGCCAGACGGTCCAGGAAGGTCCGGTCAGATAAGAATTCGAGATTTGCCAATGCCGCTGCGCACGAAAGAGGATTGGCTGAGTGGGTGCCGTGCAAATCGGCATAAGGATCGATTTCCGAAAGCCCGGAGTCGCACAATACTGCGGATATCGGCAATGACGACGCCATTCCTTTGCCGAGGCAGAGAATATCAGGATGAAAATCAATTCCGTAAGATTGGTAGCCGTAAAGAGTACCAAGGCGATAGAAACCGCCCTGCAGGTCATCAAAACAAATCAGGGAGCCGGCTTTCCGTGCAAATTTTACCAGCGTGTCCAGATAGTTACGCGGATAAAACCAGGCTCCCCAGCCCTGAAAAGTTTCCAGAACGAAAGCGGCAATCTCATCCGGGTGAGGCAGGTCGGCTTCAGGGAATGAAGCGTTTCCGTCGTACGGGAAATCCAGAAAGATCACATTCTTATCCTCGATTCCCGCCCAGGCAGCCTTGTGTTTTCCACCGCCGATCAGGTCATTGCTCAGGCCACGGCCATGATAACTTCCAGAGAAAGAGATGATATACTTCCGGCGGTACTTGGCTCCCCACTGTTTTATTAATTTATATGCCGCATCGACTGCTTCCGAACCGGAATTTAAAATGACCGCTTTGGAGAAGCATTTCGGCGAAAGTCCCAGCAATTTGCCAAGGAAGCGGTTCCGGATGGTTGTCGGATAGTTATAGCTGAACAAAAGATCATTATCAAGCTGCTTTTTGATGGCGGCTTTTATCGCCGGATTGGCATGTCCAGCATTGGTGACAAAGATACCTGAGGTCATATCAATCCACTGATTTCCCTGATCATCAGAGACTGTGGAATCTTTTGCCTTAGCCCATGTTATCGGCAATTGACGGAGAACCGCTTCGGGTTCCTTGACCAGTAGATTTTCTAACAAACTGGTCGGTTGTAATTCAAAATCAGACTTGATTTTACGATATTTTGTTGATATATTCATTCTTCTACAACCTTATTTATGAGATAGTTCAGATTCCAGTAATGTAAAGGCTTTTCTTTTCAATTCAAACTCAAGCAATTCAAAATCCTCCGGGGAATCAACCTCTCGGCAAAACGGCGTCAGGTACCCGAAAATATTATCACCATGAATGCTTTCCTCCGTCATTATCACCTTAGTCCGCAATACATCGACATAACCGTTCGGGATATAAACCTTGGGACACATCTGACGCGGCATCACTGAATAATCTTCTCCGGTCAGAGACCGGAAAGGAATAAACTCTCTCCGGGAATTCATCATAAACCACTTAAACGGTGATTCTCCGGCTTCGTGGGCAGAACGTAATGAACTGTAATGCGAATGCTTACTAATATTCCGGATGGCATCATCAATCAACGCTGGATCCCGTAACGGAGTGGTCGGCCTCAAATGAACCCAATAATGGGGAATAGTTCTTTCATGGGACTGGAACCACTCAATTGCATGAACCAGGAAATCCCGGTCCGGAGCGTTGTCCTCGGCAAATTTTGCTGGTCGAAGGAAAGGAACTTCCGCACCGTAGTCCCGGGCTATTTCCGCAATTTCTTCCGAATCGGTTGAGACAATAACCCGGTCAATCTCTTTGGCGGCTTTTGCCGCTGCGATACTGTAGGCGATCAAGGGGTGACCACCGAGAACTTTAGTATTCTTTCCAACCACGCCCTTGCTACCACATCTTGCCGGAATGATAGCGTATGCGTTACTTAAGTTACTGCTTGTATCTGTATTTGTTCCCAATTCATTCTCCAGGCACAAAATGTGCTCTCAATTTGTTTGCGATAACTTTCTCTTCAGGTAGGAAACGTTTGATTCCGTCGCCCATGGCTGTTTCGATTTTTCTTACCGCTCCAACCAGCATTCTCAAACCGCCCGGTTCTATGGAGGCCGCCTGGTCCGAGCCGTACATGGAACGATCCAGTGTTATGTGCCGCTCCAAGGAACTTATTCCCAAGGCTGTTGCGGCATAGGAAACCGCAAGCCCGGCTTCATGCCCGCTATATCCGACCGGGCAGTTATATCTTTTCTTTAGTGTATTAATCACATTCAAATTAGCCTGCCGCTCATCCATGGGGTAGGTGCCGACACAATGCATGAGTTCAAAAGGACATCCTGTTTCGCGGAAAATATCGACGACACTGTCTATACCATCAAGTTCACATAGCCCGGTGGAAATGAAGGTATATTTCATTTCTTCGGCAACTTTCCTGACAAAATTCAGATCGGCTAGCATTGCCGAGGCAATTTTGTTGTATTTAAGATTGAATTGCCGGAGAAATTCCAGAGAGAGACAATCCCAGGCCGAAGCAAACCATTCAATTTCTTTTCCTCTGCAGTAGGCATCGATAGCCTTATATTCATCCAGGCCGAATTCGAGGTGCATTTTTTGTTCACGGTTAGTCGTTCCCCAGGGACTTTCACGGGGAGCGTCAAGTACTTCCTTAGGATAAACCGCTTCGACTGTCCGTTTTTGAAATTTGACCGCATCACAACCGCATTCTTTAGCAATATTTATCAGTTGTTTGGCAATATTTATATCACCATTGTGGTTGATACCAATTTCAGCAATAATAAAAATACTCATAAGCCACATTCTCCTTTTTTTGATACGGAATTCATCTTT
Organism: Victivallaceae bacterium; assembly: GCA_028717165.1. Lineage (GTDB taxonomy): Bacteria > Verrucomicrobiota > Lentisphaeria > Victivallales > Victivallaceae > JAHOYW01. The sequence goes on from JAQUOK010000007.1 coordinate 17,831, forward strand.
TCTCAGTTAGTTATTTAACCTGAATATCCCATTTAACGGGATAATTTATCCTGCTCATATTTTTCCTGATTCCATAAAGCATGTTGTCGGTTCCCGGATCGGCAGCCAACACCTCAATTAGAAAAGCCAGCGGTTTAATTATGAAATCCCCTGCTCCAAAAACACCGATAGCAATTCTTATTTCATACTTGCCCGGTGGTAAAAGGTATAAATCAACAAAGGCACGGCTACGGTATTTGCCTTTACCAATAAATTTATTCTTTTCCCCGTTATTATGGAAACTTTCAAAAAATTTAAAGCCGTCAATCGTCAATAAATCAAAATTGATGAAGAACGACTGAATATCATTATACAGCTCGTAGCTGAATTCAAGTTCAAGAGGCTGACTATTGCAGAACACGAAGCCCTCTTTTCCGGCCTGCTGTAGCTTAATATTATCAAGCCGGAATGAAGCATCACTACGGAAATATTCCTTCATATCGGCATATTCCAGATGGGCAAGACCACTAGCCATATATTTATTGATAGCGGCGTCCGCATCGCCGTCATATGTTATCGCGCCACTTTCCAGCAGCAAGCCCTTATTGCACAGGCTTTTCAGCGAATCCATATTATGGCTGACGAATAGGACGGTGCGGCCTTCTTTCGAAACATCCTCCATTTTACCGAGGCATTTTTTCTGGAATTGGGCATCGCCAACCGCGAGTACTTCGTCAACCAGCAATATTTCCGGTTCCAGATGCGCCGCCACCGCAAATGCCAAACGCACATACATCCCGCTTGAATAACGTTTAACCGGGGTGTCAAGGAATTTTTCTACTTCGGCAAAAGCCACTATTTCATCAAACTTCTTCTTTATTTCCACCCTTGTCATGCCTAAAATAGCACCATTTAAATAAATATTTTCGCGCCCCGTTAATTCAGGATGAAAACCTGTCCCTACTTCAAGCAGACTCGCGACCCGGCCTTTCATTGTTATCTTGCCAGTAGTAGGTTCAGTAATCCGGCTCAATATCTTGAGCAGCGTCGATTTGCCGGCCCCATTACGCCCGATAATCCCTATCCGGTCACCCTGCTTTATCTCAAAATTAATATCTTTAAGAGCCCAGAATTCTTCCAGTTCCGTATTTTCCCGGTTGGGAGTTAAAGGATGCCGCAGACGCTGATAAATCCCGCGCGCATGATGCATCAGACTTTCTCGCAGCGCATAATAATGATACGCCCGGTTCACAGTCTTGTCATGCCCGATGATATATTTTTTACTCAGATTTTCAACTTTTATAATAGACATAAATACCTTTTTTAAACCACTAATCTGCTCTAATTTTACACTTATCAATGCTGGCTGTGAATTTTATTTATGTTATAAATCAAATCCACAGCGGAGTTTAGTTAGTTTTTTCATTAGTGTTCTATTAGTGTTCATCAGTGGTGTTTAAATAATATATCGTTCCCAGTCCAGTTGTTCCGGTTTTCCGAAATTTATTAAATATCCTACTTTTGTATTTGTTATTCTCATATAATTCATCAGTTGTGCCCTGTGCTCATCATTCAACTCTTTTACCGCTTTCAATTCCGCTATAATACCGTTATGTACAAATAAATCAGGAACATAAACTTTATCTAATTTATTCTGCTTGTAATAAACCTTCAATTCTTTTTTGGAATCAAAAGGAATATTTCTGCTTTCAAGTTCCAATTCCAATGCCTGCTAATAAATTTCTTCGAGCAAGCCAAAACCCAATTCATTATAAACCTCAAAAGCCGCGCCAATCAGTTCATATCCTTCCTGTTTCAACATGATACTTTCCAAAACTTTTTTTGATCACTAACCTTCACTTATCTACACTTATTCTATTGCGGCTTTGCAGCAAAGGAAAAAACTCTTAATTAGTGTTCTATTAGTGTTCATCAGTGGTGCCCTTATATAAAATCCGCGAATTCGCGTTCAACTTTTCTGAAGAAATAAAACCCGCTGAAAAACAGCAGTATGGATAATCCAAGCGATAATAAAAAGCCCGGTAGATAAATGCTGTTTTCGCTGCCTATTATCATCCAGCGGAATCCGTCAATAACTCCGACCATTGGATTTAAAGAATAAATCAGCCGCCAGTTTTCAGGAACTACTGAACTGCTGAACCCGACCGGTGAAATATACAGCCCGAACTGCACCATAAACGGAATCACATATTTGAAATCACGATATTTGACATTCAACGCGGATACCCAGTAAACAATTCCAAGAGCAGTGATACACGCTAAAGCCAGAAACGCTGGAATAAATACTATTTTCCAGCTTGGAACAAATTGATACCAAACCATTATTCCGGCAAAAATAACTATTGAAATACAAAAGTCTATCAAACTTACAATCATACATGTCGATGGAATTATAATTCGCGGAAAATATACTTTTGATACTAATGTGCTGTTGTTTATCAAAGAGTTTCCGCCTTCAGATACGGTATTGGCGAAAAACTGCCACGGCAACATTGCCGAATAGACTAATATTGCATAGGGTACTCCGCCAGAAGGAAGTTTGGCTATTTTACCGAACACAATGGTAAACACAACCATTGTCAATAAAGGTCTGATAACACTCCACGCTACACCGATAATGGTCTGTTTGTAACGGATCAGGATATCCCGCCAAGCAAGAAATATAAACAGTTCACGATACATCCAAAGGTCTTTCAAGTACCTTTGATGCAATTTACCTGCTTCGATTGTCAAATCATATTCTTTCATGTTTTGAACCACTAATTTTCATTCTATTTTTTCCAGTTCTTTGACATCAGCCAGGTCTTTTAAGCGTCCTGCCGCTTTTTTACATTTAATTAAATCATCTCTGGAAATATATAAAATAGTTGGCCTCTTTGTGCGTTCCTAAATATTTCATGCGTCGGCACCTGACTTACAGATGTCAATAAATCTATTTGGTTAGGTTGTGCTCCCAAAGTAACTGCAGTCCCTTCCTTCAAAAATGCGGATTCTGTTATCCCGCATTTCCCAAAACCAAATTCATTTAAAACATCTATCATTTTTTCAGCATTTTTTTTGCCCGGCTCAATAAGTAAATCGAAACCTATTGTTAAACGCGGATAGCCGTAAAAACCCACCGCGTGCCCTCCGCAAACCAAAAATTTAACCTTATATTTTTGCAGTAATTTCAAGAAATTCTTGAAGTCTTTAGTTAAAACATTCATCTTCAATTCATTTTCCTTATGCTTGCAGTTCTTTCTATTTTGGGATTCAGGTTCCATTTAAAAAATTGACTCTGCATTTTCAGTACCATATCAACACGTGCGCCTGGGGACATCTTTCTGATATCTTCTCGCCTGAATTCATCTTGATCTTCCACTTTGCCGATTCTGACCGTCTTTTTCATGATTATTATCTCGAAGTCGATGTATCGACCAATTTTTCTCCGAAAACATTGTATATCGGTATGTTTACTTTGATGTTTTCGGGCATGAAATCCTTATCCATCGGTTTTTGCGGATTATAGGTACAAACTATCATAGCTTGGGCACTTGAATACTTTAATTTTTCGACTTTTTTTGTTTTATGATTTAATAGCTTCTTAGCGGTATCATCAAAAACATCTACCAACTCAAGATTCCACTCTTTGACTCCGAGATAAACAATTTCCGCCAGCTCTCCAGCTCCCAGGAAAGCCACTTGTTTAACTCCTGACTCGGCGAGATTGCGGCATAACTGTGAACTTTTTCTCCGCGCATCTTTATAAAAATGCATGGAAAACTGCATAAATTCATAAGTTAAGCGCATTTTTTCAGCTATCCCCTTAGGCGTCAAGAAATAATCCCACCGCCGAGAATGAATCTTTTTTACATGGAAGCAACCACGGGCAACCATTTTCCCCAAAAGCTCATGCGCTAATTTTACACTGCAACCAAGTTTTCTGGCAAGAATACGATTAGTCAATAATGGGGTAGATTCAACATGTTCAAGAATTTTGAATTCATGAAAATTGTTCTTTAATGTTAAGGATTTTTTTTCTGACACTTCCTGCATAAACGAATATAAAAACCTTGTAATAGTGGCAACGTTATTTTTTTATACTATACACCTGTTTTTTACTTTGTCAAATTAAATATCTCAAAAAATTTTTTATTTCGATGGGTTTTGCTGCATTAACTTTTTGAGTTTTGATAAGGCCTGGTCCCCGTTGCTGTGTGATGATCGTTTTGATTTTGTTTTGGGAGCGGCGTGTGGGTCGTTTCGGAGCTGGCGGCGTTTGATGAAACGGGAAAGCGCCGATAATGAAATACTCACGGATTTTTTATTGAGAAATGCCTGAATGGTTTTAAGTGTGGCTCGTTCGTTGTACCACATATGAAAAATCTCCTTCTGGTACGGGATCAGTCTGCTTTGATATGGTGGCGTCGATGACATTAAACACTCCTTTCGTTTGCTTTCAGTAATACCCTAAACCTTGTCCCCGGAAAGGCAAATTTCAAAGCGGTAACGTTGCGTTACCGGACGGCTTTATTTGTCGCTTTTTTCTTAAATTTGCCGCATTTTGCCGCTCTCATAAAAAGCCTAAGGGCCTTAGGGGTTTTGCGTTTTACTAATTGTCAAAAGTGTTGATCTAATGTTGTCGGGCTACTTTGCGGATTTTTCTTTGTTGCAAAGGCTTCTTTGGCTCTTTATTTTGCTTTCAGGATATGAATTTCCGATTCTTTTTAAAGGTGCGAAATAGTGTTTAATATGACGAAAATCAAAGCGGTCAACGGTGCTGGAAAAGCGTTTTACGCGAATCATCTGGCGGCGAACGATTATTATTCGGAGGATGAAAAAGTATCCGGAATCTGGCAGGGAAAAATGGCTTATGAGTTTCTCCTGATGAATAAGGAAGTTGAAACGGAAACCTTCAGTTTGTTTCAACGTAATATAGATCCGCTAAGGAATAAAAAACTTACTCAGAGAACTGTGATGACTGGGGTGCGTTTTTTCGATTTTCAGTGCGCGGCTCCAAAGTCTGTATCGGTGATGTCTTTGTGGGATAAGCGTTTGGTAGAGGCGCATAAAACAGCGGTTGCGGAGGCAATGACGGAACTGGAAAAACTGGCGGCGGTGCGGGTTAGGAAAGGCGATAATGTGCGGACCAATAATCTGGATATTACTGGTAAAATCGTATATGCGAGTTTCACGCATGACGCGAGCCGGGCGCTTGATCCGCAACTGCATACGCATAACGTAGTAGTGAACGTAACGAAGGATTCAGAAGGGAAATACAAGGCGTTGGAGAGTTTGGAAATGTGCCGGGCGATCCGGTTTGCGGGTAAGGTCTATCATAATCGTTTGGCGCAGGAATGCCGGACGCTTGGCTACAAATTAAAGGATCATCGGGATGAAAAAGGTAATATAGTCTGGAAGGATATTGAAGGCGTACCGGAAGAGGTCATGGATATATTTTCAAAACGGCGACATCAGATTGAGAAGGAGGAAGCTAAATTCATTGAGGAGCACGGTCGGAAGCCGACGCTGACGGAGAATAATTATCTTTCAGTATCAACGCGAAGCGTGAAAATGAAGAGTACAACTAAGGAAAAAGTGCATGAATATCAAATGGGGCAGTTGAGCGAGGAACAGCAGGCGGCTTTGGAAAAAGTGTTGCGGATGGCGCGTCGGAACAACTGGATCATTTTTCATAGCTCTGTGATCGCGGAAGAATCCCTGCGGAAAGCATTGTCGCTGGTTTATGAACGGGAAAGCGTGGTAAAACTGGATAAGGTGCTGGCCGAGGCGTTAAACCAGAATCTGGGCATGGTAAATCTTGAGACGCTGAAAAAGACTGCGGCACGCATGCCGGAACTGCGGAATCTCGGTGGGTTGGCAGTCAATCCCTGGGTATCGCCAGAGGAAGTGATTGAGCGGGAAATTTACGCGGTGGAAGCGGTGGAGGAGCAGAAAGACGTTTTTGAACCGATCGCGCCGCATTTTGAAGCATTTCCAGAG
>JAQUOK010000008.1 GCA_028717165.1 Victivallaceae bacterium
TCTTGTGGCCGTATTTTCGCATTGCGATTTCGGACGATATTCATATCGCCCTTCAATCGCAAGACGAAAATCCAATCCACAATCCTACTCGTCAAAAGTTAAAATTTCAACCGTATAGAGTATACATGGACTCAGATTGAGCGAAAATATTTTGACGTTCAAAAAAATCCGTCATTCCAAAGGTGAGATGACGGTTGAATCGGCCAAGGCCGTTCAAGGATTCGGAAGAAAAATCCTTTTTTTCTTCCGAATCCGCACAGCTGTATTTACATCAGGTTCCGACGACTGTCAAGTGCCGAACTGAGTCTGAGCGCAGCGCAAGGCAATAAAAGCGACCGCCGGGAGCGGTTATGCCGGACTGGCACTTGACTGACGGCGGGTTCTGATGTACTTCCTCGTTAAGCCCATGAATTCGCGTGAAGACCCAAAAAAAAAGGAGGCCGAAGCCTCCTTTAATTCAACCGGGATTAATCGGTATGAGCCATGGTGGAACCGCCGCGGTTGTTATACCAGGTGGAGGTCGGATAACCTTTTACATGACCGTCCAGGAACAGGATGTTCCCGTAATCGGAGTGGTTGGCGGCGCCGCCGTTGTTTATGCCGTCATAACGGTCCATGCTGATGCCCGAATCGGCGCGTCCGAAAGTATCGGAAGAACCTTCCATCATATGATAGGCCAGAGAATAGTCGACCTGAGCTCCGGATGTGTCGAAACTGATCGCCAGGGTTCCGCTGCCTTTGGTAGTGGTAGTGGACGGACACTTGTAGACCCCGTAATCGGTCAGATAATCGGCCCGGCGCAGCTTTTCAAAACCGGTGCTGTTCAGCGGATCCGGAAAGTTGTCGGCATAGTCCATGGCATACTGCTTGAGAGACAGGCCGATCTGTTTCAGGTTGGAGGTACAGGAAATCCGGCGGGCTTTTTCGCGGGCCTGGTTCAGGGCCGGCAACAGCATCCCGGCAAGAATTGCAATGATAGCAATTCCATAAATACTAAAAGTATCGTAATGACCTTTTTTAAACACCTTACCATTAAGGAGTTAAAATTATGTTAATTTTGCTTGCCACCCTTTACTCGTAGAAGCTGCCGTTAAGTAGCTTTATGCAGTATTTTTGATGGTTTTGCATTGTTATGTCGCATTGTTGACATAAATAGACATAATTTAATTTGAGCTCATTTTCCATATTTTCCCAAACCGTAACTTATGGATAAATGTCTAATTTTAAACCAGAATAAACCACCTTAAAGCATCTATGTTTTTCAAGGCGTTAATATAGTATAATTAATGCACTTTTCAAGTATTTTTTCATTGTGTTTTCCGTCACATTCCAATATGATGACGGTAAAACACGAAAAATAAACTTGAGAGGTTCCTATAATGTCAGTTAAGAAAGCGTCAAGACGTAAAAAAGGTTTTGGTCACATTTATAAAGTTAAGGAGACGTTCTATCTTCAGTACCGTGATGCCAACCATAAAAGATGCAGTCTAACCCTTAAGACCGCTTCCGGGAAAAAAATTACTGAAGAACGTGAAGCCCGTGCGGCGGCTAAAAAATTTCTGGAACGACAGCATAAAATTCAGGAAATTGAAACGCGTGAAGAATACTTGGAGAAACGAGCCAAGCTAAAGAAACTTAAAGCGCGCCTCACCATCACGCTTGTAGACGCTTTCGATGTTCATTTGCAGAAACCGCATACGCGCTCCGCATCGGAAAAGGTTCTGAAAGTATCCCGGCGGTATTGGGAAGATTTCGTTTCATTTCTCCAGGATCACTATGGATTCATGACACTGGATCAGGTCGAGCGGGTACATGCTGAAGCATATATCGCATATATCCGTAAAAACGGTCGTTATGATGTTATGATCCGCTACAACAAAGAAACCGCTCCTAAACGTAAGCCTTTCAAGGATTACAAATACGGCGGGACATTGAGCAACACCACCTTGAACCGTTACCAGGCGGCCTGCAAGGCGGTTTTCACCTTTCTTTCCACCGATCTGGGTTATTCCATTGAAGAAAATCCATTTTTTCATATCAAGCCGCTCAAACTTGAACCAATCGACCGGGAGATTTTTTCAGATGATGAGCTGTCATTGATTTTCAGAAATCCTCCGCCTCTGATGAAAGCTGTGTTCACCATCGGCATCTGCACAGGATTACGGCTGGGAGACGTTGCGACTCTGCGTTGGAGAGATATTGAAATCAAAGAGAGGGCTTCAAACAATATTCCCATCTTTTTCGGTAAGGAGATTCACCGGATTACCCGTAAAACCAAAACATTGGTCCATATCCCTATCGAATACGAATTGTCTGAATTTTTCCGTGCTCAATGGCTTATATCCGGCAATATGGAATACGTCATTCCGGAAGCAGCGGAAATGTATCTTGGAGGCTCACATACACTGAACAACCGGATTGTGAGTTATATCAAATCACTGGGGATCGAAAAATACCGCATTATTCCCGGCAGGAAACGAAAACAGAGCGTCAAAGATTTTCATTCACTCCGTCATTGTTTCTGTTATTACGCCGGAATCCGCGGAGTTCCATTGCCGATTGTACAGAGCATCGTGGGGCATTTGACGCCGACAATGACTAAACATTATCAAAGTCATGCTGACCGAGCAGCCAGAAAGCAGGGAATAGCACTCATGCGCGGATTAATTTCACAGGACGGTATCTCTCCGCAAACAGCGAAAAATACTTCCGATGTACTGCGTGAAAGAATTATTCAATTTGTGGAGACCGCAACAAAAATGCAGATACTTCAGTTGAATGTCATCATTGATAAACTTGCGGTCAATGAATTGGCGCTGGGAACAAGCGATGTTGATTTACAGATAATTCAGGAACGAAAGTTGATTACAGTAAGCTGAATGTGTTAATCTTAGTACACCTAAAAGGCGTTTTCACGCCTTAAAAAGACCTCCTTTTAAGAATTCCCCGGCTTCTCAGTGAACCGGGGAATTTTTCATTTAACCGACAAGGAGACATCATGACCCGACAGGAACTTTACAAAGCGCTGGAACGCGAAAAAATCATTATGTATGATAAGTTCGTCAGCCATCTCAACCGCACGCCGCTTCCGGAGCTCACCGCACGCTGGGCCGGGGTACTGGAGCTTGCAAAGGAACACGAAACAGCAAAGAACCGCGCCGACTGGCTTGCCATGTTCATGTGGAACTCAACCGCCCTGACCGTAGGCGAAAAGGTATTGGCAGATAGAGAAATTGCGCTCCGCCATGAGGAGGTCCGGAAAGCGGAAGCTGAACGCAGACAGCGGGAAGCGGAAATCAACGAAAAACTTTCCCGCCGCAAGCTCATATTCTGGAAACACTGCTCAGAATACGATCGCCGGCAACTGGTGAAAAACTATCTGCCGAACACCGACGATTTTTATCAGGAGTACGTCCGCGAAAACTATCTTGACCATCTCAACGACATGTCGGACCGTATGGCGCTATTATGGTTCTGGAACGCATTACCGCCTTTTTCTCTGGAATCGTTGCCGTTTAAAAAGCCGGAAGCAAAAGCCGCGTAAAAACGCGGAAAATTAAAGATTTTTTGTCCGTTGCCGGCGCGTCAGGCGAAGTGAACGCTCCGGCAGAAAAAATTAACCCTTGGGAGGAACAGAATGAATGAAGCAGTCTATCAGATGGCCGCTATGGGCGGAAGTGTACGTATAGTGGTACAAAAGAAGCCGGACGGCAATTTTATCCTCGGCGTCAGCAACGGAAATGACAAGCCGCTGATCTGCCAGGGAACGCCGGAAACTATCAATACCGATTTCGCAGCCCGGTTACCCGGATATCTGGAAGAAATCAAAAACGCGGCCATCGAAGCCAAACTCAATGCCGCAAGCGAAAGTCAGCCGGAGCCGGAAACGCCAAGTACGCCCGCGGCAGCATCCGGAACGAATGAAAACGACCAACCCGAATTAGATTTCGGGTTTTAACCCTCAATATAAAGGAATTTCATCATGAACACCCCAAACGCAGTCCCCCCGAAACGCGCCTTCAATTACAACGGTATGCAACTGGACGATCCCGATCCCTCCATGCCGCCGGAAAAAGTCATCGAATTCCATGCGCTTCTCCACGCCGAACTGACCAATGCGACAATCAAGGACCCCAGTACCGGAGGCGACGGCACGCAGAATTACCAGGTCGAAGTGCAAATCGGAGATTTTAATTGAAAAAGTCCAAGCTCAGTCCAAAATGGAAAAAACGTTTTTTTCCGAAACCGAAAGAAAAACAACTGGGCCTGGCCGATTTCGACGAAGGGAATTTTGAATGTTCGGAACGCTTATTCAGGAGCCTGGCACAGAGCAGGCCCGCCGCCATACCGGGAAGCGTGCTGCCCCCGCTTATCTGACCGTTCCAAACCTTAAAAAGGTTCAGGAAAAGTTCGAGCAGGGCGCAAATGGAATGGAGATTGCCCGGGTCATCGCCGGATTGGATTCGATCTATTCATTGGACGCGCTTTATACTCCCGGAACGCCGCCTGACGCTTTCCTTGTCAAGGCCGTGAACGCCTGGATGCAAAGCATTTTTCCGCCGCATGTCTGCGAAAATCTGGATATTTCAGTCAGGCTCGAAGAAAAACTTTATACTGACTGGGATTCAGCCGGGAACGCCTCCGGGCGTTCCATCGCTTTTATCTTCAGTTTTGCGAATTTCCTCGACGAATATTTTCCGCTTGGCGAAGTCCTCGAAACCTATGAGAAGCAGTCCCCCGGACTGGGACGGCATCTGCTGCACATGTTAAGCGCCTGCCCGTTGAATATCGGAACGCCGGAAAATATTTACGAGCTGAATTCGTATTCCTATTGGGACGGGGAAGATAACGAGGAAGCGGTTTTTAAGGAGCGCTATGAGGAATGTCTTGGAAACGATGAAGATGAGGAGGAAAGTCGTGACTACGCCAATGAATGCGTGGCTTTTACTTTTGAGCAGTTCGAGTCATTTCTGCCGGACTGGACTTTCAAACGGAATCTGCGTAATATTGAATATAAGGGGCCAGTTCCGAAGGAACTGCGGCAACTGGAAGAAAACTTTCAGGCGTATTTTGCTTTGAAAGAATGCCGTTATGAGTTTCCTAATCTCAATCTTCCTGGATGTATAGTCGGTTGGGACCGGAATTCCTATGATTTCTTGTGCGATGTTTTCAATCATGCCGGTAATGACCTGGCGCAATATGGAGAAGATTATTATTTTTCCGGACTGCGCTGGGTTCTGGACTCGACCCGATTCCCGGAACTGCGTAAAACCCTGGCGGAAATCCAGTGCGTACTGCGTTTTTTCTCAGACTGCATGGAATTTCTGCTGCAATACCAGAAGGAGTACCCGAAAGATGCTTGACGTTCAATATCAAAACCACAATCAGGCCTTTGCTCTGACGCACGCGCTGCTCTTTTATCATGATCAATCCCGGCAGACACTGGCGACTTTGCACAGGGTGCGGGATAAAGAGCTTTTGCAAGGTAAAGCCGTAGATGTCGCGGAACTCGATAACCTGTTTCATTCTCCCAATCAGCGCAGCCGGATGAGGATAATGCCGCCGCAGATCATTGCCGCTTCAAGAACGGAAGTCCTCTGGTTCGAACGTTCATGTATCCGGCCGATCTATTTCAACGTCCCGGAAAGCGAAGTAAAACGGCGCTTTCTGAACCGGATTTCCGGAGAGGACGTAGTCTGGCCGAACCTGCTCTTTAAAATCTCACGGGAAGAAGTTTACTGCTGGGCGGTTAAAAGTTCCGCCAGGCCGGGAATTAATACGAAACTTTATCGGGCGCCATTCACCAATATATTTACCGACGACAAGGTCTGTCTGCCAAACGGCATCCCGGATAACCCGGACGACGATATCGTTACATATGCCGAAAAAGCTCTGAATGTCATTTCCCGTGGCCATTTTTCGCATCTGTACGGTGAGCAGGTCAAGCGAATCGGGTATTATCATGGACTCGACCGTTTCTGGGAAAATATGGCAAAACAGACAGCCAAAGGAAAAATTAAAAGTTTTCCCGCGAAACACCTCATTCCAACCGCATTAACCGTGGAGAGCGTTCTTTCATGAAACATCTGAGTCCGCCTGAATTTCACACGCATCCGGTTTATATCGAACTGGTCGGCGCCGGTGCGACTGGCTCGCTGATCATGTCCGGGCTGGTACGGCTACACCTTGCCATGCTCGAACTCGGGCATCCATACGGACTCAGGGTGCGCTGCTGGGACTTCGATACGGTTTCGCACGCCAATATCGGTCGGCAATTATTCACGCAAGAGGAAATCAACCGGAACAAGGCGGTCTGTTTAATATCCCGTTACAACTACCATTACGGCCTGGACTGGGTCGCAGAACCGCGCCGTTTCGCCGAAAGCTCAGGCTACCGGCAGGGATGTACCGTAATAATTTCCGCCGTCGACACTCGCAAATCACGCTCGGAGATCAATGAATATCTGGGTAATTACCATAACGCTTATTTAATCGACTGCGGCTGCGGCCGGGATTTTGGGCAACTCTGCTGCGGCAACGGTTCTCCGGAACTCCCGTATCCCTGGCAAAAACACCCGGAAATGATCGATCCCGCGAAAGATGAGGTCCAACGCTCAAGTTGTTCAATGGCGGATTCATTGCAGCATCAGGGCCTGTTTATCAACCAGTGGATCGCCACCGGAGTCCTTGAAATGATCTGGCAGTTGTTCAGAAAAGGCGGACTGGACTATTCAGAGCTTTATTTCAACCTCGCCAACGGCAACATGAGGCCGGTTGCGGTATAAACAAATAAAATCTGAATTATCCGAAAAAAAGATTCATTTTATTTATGATAGACGGATTTTATCGCAAGGAAATATTACTTCTCCCTGAGTCTCCGGCGCGGCGGTCGGAAGCGACCGCGCCGGCTGAGAGGAATTATTCATAGAGTTCCGGCTGAGCGTGGAAAAATCCTATACAGGAGAAACACCTATGCCGATCAAAACCGAAGACCCGCAGGCCATCGAAAAACTGGAAGCTAAGCTTAAAGAGCTTACCGAACGCCAGGATATGATGAAAAACATCAATTTAATCCTCCGCAACTCCCGCACCTCGAAAGCAGAGAAGATCAAACTTGTTTGCGAAAAGTATCAGCTTAAACCCGAAACGGTCGAAAAACTGATGAACCCGCAATACTCCTTTGAAAAGTCTGGGTTCCAAACCTGGGAATTAAGTAACGGAAACGCCGAGATTAGTCGTATAAAGAAAAGAATCAAGCATATTTCCCGTTATCAGGCGGAAGCGCGGGAAGTCGAAGAAACCGGTGAACTGCCGGAAATCGAATTTGACGGCGGCAGCATCGTGGACAACGTGCCTTACAACCGGATTCAGATATTTTTTGATGAAAAACCGGATGCCGATGTTCGGAGAAAACTCAAGCAAAATGGTTTCCGCTGGGCGCCGGGCAACGGAGCCTGGCAAAGTTACCGGAACCAATATACTCTCGATTGGGCAAAGCAGGAATTTAACGTGGAGAACGCCAAATGACTATCAAATTACAATGGGGACTGAATCCGGTCCCGGAAAATGCCTGTGCCGCCTGGGGCGCCCGCGCTATTCTGGAGAATCAAGTTCTCGACCTGCTGTCGAACCGTCAGGATTTTGCCGCTCCGGAAATCCCGGAATCCGAAAAGAAAATATTCATCAACTGGATAAATAATACCGCCTTGCCGAAACTGCGAAAACATATCGTCGATCAGTCCTGGAACAATGACTCTGAGGAAGTATTTGAATTTCATGACGGCGTTTTTCATACGCTTGCTTCCTGTAAAAAATCTTACGGATACTGTTACATTTTATGCTGGCAGGAAAAATCGTAACATCAAGAATACTTATCCATAATAAAAAAATCAAAAAAAGGGGAAAACCATGCACAAACAAACTTTAAAAAATCTGCTTCGTTATCATACCAATGTTACGTTTGAAGAATTCCACCGGGAGATTTTTCCGGATTTCAAACTGGCCGGATCAGTCAATTACCTGAACAACAAGTTCCGCATCTTCCATGACTGTTTTTTCCTTTTTCTGGCGGAGCTGGATGAATGTCGTCTTGAGTACCTTGCCGATGCCATTTTGAAACGCTACGGCAGCGACGACCCAGAGTATTGCGACATCGTGGAAAAAACGGAAAAAATCCTGGCGCGCAGCAAAGTCAAAAATCCTTCGGAAAAAGTCCGGGATGAAATCACGCGGGAAACCGACGATTTGCTGGTCAATGAATTATATCCGTTCAAGACCAAACTGGATGCGGAAGGACGGGAAATGGAGTTTGCTGTCATCCACGGCCTGATCGACCAACTTGAAGCAATCAGCCGGGGGAATTCTGAATGATCTGTAACATAAGATTTTTTGAATATACTCATTTTAAAGGAGCTTAATCATGCCCGTTCCTGAAAAAGTCAAACAAGCTGTCATTGAAGTTCTTGAAGCCGAATGTTGCAAAGATAAAGACGGAATGTTTTACACAGAAATCTACCCGGATTACCAGGACGAACTCGGTGATCGGGAACTTCAGAACATCTGCCGAGCCGACGATCCACGCGAAATGTTTTATGAGCAGCTTGCAGACAGTTATGAAAACTGCGAATGTGAATGCGAAGCCGAACTGCTGAAAAAGATCATGGAAACCGAAGCAATCGCAAATGCTGTTGAAACCGGAAAGGCCACAGAAGAAGAAATTGCGGAGTTCGCCCGGGATCAGTATTATGTGAATCTTCCCTATGAACATTTTCTGAATCAAAGCTTGTATGTGGATATTCTCATAAACGCCGGTGATCTGAATTTTGATTATACGCTCAACGCGCCATTCGCAAGCTGGGCCGGACGAGATGCTAAAATCATTGATGAAAATTCAGGTATCCTGTGGTTGGCCCGTCAACAGGGATATACGAAAACCACGTTGACTAAAGCTCTCCGCGACCGGGAAATCAATGACAATGAGTTTTTGAAATCAGTTTTAGCCGAAGTCGAAAACGTTACGACCTCAATGAATGTCCTGACATTCCTGGTCAAAATGCCCTTGGAGGAATGGTTCAAGCTCCATGACGCGATCAGCAAAGAAAAACCGCTAAATGATTGCTATTTTCCACGTAAAAGCAGAGGGCGCGGCTACATCATTTTGGACAAAGGAACGACCTGCGGCCTGTATGATCCGTGGAACGGCGCCGGTTCATGCCTGGAAATCTGCCTCGAAAAAGATGTCCGGCTGCCGATCCGGATGATTGACTCAGCCGGGCCGGATGGTAATCGCGGCTACAGCATTAATGAAATTTACGGACTCTGTTCATCCGCATGGACGGACAACGCCGTCAAGGACATTCATGAACAGAAAAAAGTCGCCAATTAACACGGGAGAACACCTGATGAACACCCCCATTCACCGTCATACCAATACCGAGCTGTTCAATAAAATCTATGAAGCCGCCCGGAAAGCCGGCGAACTTGCCCGGCTGATCGAAATCGAAGATTATCATTTAGCCGAAACCTTCCACGTTTCTAAGTTGACCGATTATAATTTTGATGTTCTGTATATGTTAAATTACGGGAGCAGTGAGGGAGCGTACATTGATGCTCATATAGCCGGATTTTTTGATGAGAGCAAAGAACGTAAACGGCTGAAGCTCGGAACCATCAAAACCCTGGAAACTGACCTTAACGCAATGAAGATCATGGGCGAAGCCTGCGGCATCCTGACCCATTTCGCAAGAGAATACATCAACGCCAATCTCAATGACTTTTCTCCTGAAAATGAATTGCGGCGGCGGGACGGATGAAAACTCTTTCAATCTGGTTCGCCGTGTCATGCCGGAAAGCCGCTGAAGCGCGGCTCCGGCATTTTTTACGGGTAAAACGAACCGAATGAAAGGAATATGGCATATGCAAGAAGCAATTCAACTTGATCTTTTCGACTTTGAAGATACGGCGCCGGTAATGGAACTGCCGACATTAGCAAGTCTGCAAAAACCGCAAGTGAAAGTGCAAATCACTCCGCGAGAGCCTGAGAAAGTTTCACGCGATAACTATCGGATAAGCCCGGATGACGTACTGTGTCCGGCGGGCGCCAAACATAAGATCGCCGCGAATATCGAAGCGATCCGGCTGCTCAGGGAATTGGAAGAGTCCTGTGAAACCGCCTCGGATGAAGACTGCCGGAAACTGATCCGGTATTCCGGCTGGGGCGGCGTTCCTCAGGTTTTTGATCCGGAAAAAGCCGGATTTTCCAAAGAATATGCCGAACTCAAGAGCGTTCTCTCAAACGAGGAATACGCTTCGGCAAGGGCCTCAACCCTGAACAGCCATTATACGCCGAAGTTCCTGATCGAATTCATGTGGAAGATCGCCGAAAAAACCGGGATCACACAGGGAGAATTCGGAGAGTTCGGCGCGGGCGTCGGCCATTTTATCGGGATGATGCCGGAAGCTTTCCGGGGCCATTTTTCCGCGATTGAAATCGACGATATTTCCGGGCGGATCATGAAACAGCTTTATCCGCGGGAAAATATTGTCATCAAAAATTTACAGCAGACGTTCATTAAGCGGAATTCGCTGGACCTCGTGATCGGCAATGTCCCGTTTGACCAGGTGGGAGTGCATGATTCGGATTACGTCGGATATAACCTGCACAATTACTTTATCGCGCGGGCGCTGGACGCCCTGAAGCCGGGCGGTTTTGCCATTTTGCTGACTTCGGCAAGCACGATGGATTCCAAGACGCTGAACGCGAGATCGAATTTCGCTTCACGCGCGGCGTTGACTGCGGCGCTCCGGCTGCCGAATACCGCGTTTGCGGAAATCGGAACGGAAGTTGTCGCCGATATTCTTGTTTTCCAGAAAGGAGCGACAGCGAACGAAAAATTCCTCGAACTGCAAAGCGTTGAAACTGCCGATTATACCGGGGAGATGCGGATTAACGAATATTTTGCCAATCATCCGGAAATGGTACTGGGAACGCTTTCAAATACAGGAAATATGTATGGACGCGCCCAAAGCGCCACCGTGCTGCCGTTTGAGACGCCGCTCGCGGAATCATTGACCGTGCCGGAATTGACGATTCAAAGCGTTACCCAGCCGGAAACGGATATGTTCGGAGTATGCGACAACGAGCCTGAAGAAATCGAACTTGACGAAGCACTCCGGGAATATACGCTGTTTCAGCGTGACGGCCGCATCTGGCAGTGCCGCAACCGCAAAGGCGTGTTGTTTACGGACAATAACGGGCGGGAATTCTCCGGCAAGGAACGCCGTAAAATCGAACACTTTATTGATTTCAAGGAACGTTTAAACCTGCTCTTGCAATACCAGCTTGATCCGAACGCCCTGGATAACGTCATTGAAGCACAGCGGGCAAAGTTAAACCGGAGCTATGATTTTCACATCAGGAATTTCGGTAATCTCAACAACCGGATCATCCATCGCAATTTGCAGGAAGACCCGGATTATCTCAAGCTCGCCGCAACCGAAAACATCCGCAAAATAATCGAAACCTCGCTTGACGGGATCAAAACCCACCGCCTGGCCTACGAAAAAGGCGATATTTATTTCAAGCGTACGCAGCATCCCTGGCGGGAGCCCGACCATGCCGACGACATTGTCCAGGCGGGAATGATCTCATACGCCTACCGGCACCGGGTCGAGCTTGATTATGTGGCAGGGATAATGAAACTTTCCAAAGATGACGCTTTACAGCAGTTGTTGGCTTCAGGCGAATTCTTTGAAAATCCGGTCAACGGGAAAATCGAACTTAAAAGCGAATATCTTTCGGGGAACGTGGTCCGCAAACTGGAAATCGCCCGCGAAACAGCGCCGCAGAACGTCAAGGCTCTGGAAGCCGTCCAGCCGCCGCCATTGCGGATCGAAGATATCGACTTTCAGCTCGGCAGTTTCTGGATTCCGCCGGAAACCGTGCAGAACTGGCTCGAAAAAACCTTCAGCATCAAATGCCAGGTATCCTATCCGCAGAACGAAGATAAATGGTATGTGACGGCTGACTATTCTGTGCGTTACAGCATGACTGAATACCAGGTGGCGGACTGGGATCTGTTCAAACTGGTCGAGTGCGCGCTGAACCTCAAAGAACCGATTGTCCACCGCAAGGAATGGGACGCCGAACGCGGCGAAGAAAAACTGGTTGTGGACCAGGAGGCGACTCTGACCGCAAGACAATATAAAAACGAACTTCAGGACAAGTTCCGGAATTATGTGCTGGATACGCCCGATACGGTTGAAGAACTGGAAAACATCTACAATTCGATTTTCAACAGTCACGTTACCCGGCAGTATGAACTACCGGCATTCGATATCTATCCCGGCGCGGTCGGGATTATTGACGGAAAGAAATTTGTTCTGAGAACGCATCAGAAACGAGCCGTCAGCCGCTGCATTGAAGGAAATACGCTTCTGGCGCATTGCGTGGGCGCTGGAAAAACCGCCGTCATGATAACGTCAGCTATGGAACTCAAGCGGCTTCGCCTGGCAACGAAAACGCTGATTGTCGTACAGAACGCGACCTTGCGCCAGTTCGCGGAATTCGCGCCCAAGCTTTATCCGCACGCCATGATCCTGATCGCCGACAAAAAAGACCTGGTAAAAAATAAACGCAAACGCTTCATGTCCCGGATCGCGGTCGGGGACTGGGATATTGTAATTATGGCGCAAAGCAGTTTCGATATGGTCAAGGACGATCCTGACCTCGTAATGCGCCACTATGAAAGCCAGCTTGCCGAACTGGAACAGTTGATTGCCGAAAGCGACAACCACAGCACCATCAAGGATGCCGAACGCCAGAAAAAACAGCTTCTGAAGATGCTCGACAGACTTAATGATAAAAAAATTGAGGAAGACATCATTTATTTTTCCGATCTCGGTATTGACGCGCTGATCATCGACGAGGCCCACGCCTACAAGCGGAACTTTTTCCCGACGAAGATGCAGCGGGTCAAGGGACTGGACCGCGGGGCCAGCCAGCGGGCGTTCTCACTCAGTCTGAAAATCCGCTATATCATGGAAAAGACCGGGGGGCGAAACATCTATTTTTCTACTGCGACACCGGTGACGAATGTAGTCCCTGAACTGTGGGGGATGGTACGCTATATCTCTCCGGCAACCTTGAAAGAATTCGGAATTGAGACCTTCGACCGCTTTGCCTCGGTCTTCACCGGAACCGAAACCGCATTGGAACTGGACGCCGCCGGGCGTTTCAAAATGGTGCAGCGCTTCTGTAAATACAGTAACGTCATTGAACTGTCGAAGATGTTCCGGACGGTGGCCGATGTGGTTTTATCCGACGATCTTACCGACGTGGAACGCCCGCCGATCAAGGGCGGACATCCGGAACAGATATGTATCCGGCGCAGTGAAGTCATCTCGCAATTCATGAATTATCTCTGCGATTTCTACGAGTGGTACGAAAACAGTTCGGACAAACGGGAGTTGTCGCATATTCCGCTTCTGATCTACGGCATGAGCCGCAAAGTGACTATCGACCCGCGCCTGATAGACCACCGTTTCGAGGATGATCCGGGCTCGAAGCTGAACGTCTGCACCCGCCGCATTCACGAAAAGTACCATGAGTACGCTTCCATCAAGGGGACTCAAATTGTCTTTTGCGACCTCTACCGCAACAGTTGCGACGGCAGGGAGCTGTTCAACGCCTGGGAAGAACTCAAACGCAAACTTATCACTGCCGGAATCCCGGCCCATGAAATCGCCGTTATTGGTGATTATAACACCGACAAGCAGAAAGCCGACCTTTACGAAAAAGTCAATTCCGGTGAAATCCGGGTGGTGATCGGTTCCACCGCGAAACTCGGAACCGGGGTCAACATCCAGGAACGGCTGGCGGTTGCCCACCACCTCGACTGCCCGTTCCGTCCCAGTGACGTGGAACAACGCGACGGCAGGATCATCCGTCAAGGGAATATCCTCGAAGAAGTCGAAATCATCCGCTACGGAATAGAACAGACGCTGGATGCCGGAATGTACGCGATTTTGGAACGCAAGCAGAAATTCATCAATGACGCGATGAAAGGCCGCTGTGCTCGAACTTTACAGGAAATCAACGATGACTGCGCCTTGGATTACGCGAGCTTCTCGGCCGCGATTTCCGGCAATCCGAAACTCAAACGCAAAGTCGTTATCGAAACCCGCCTGAAGGAACTGGAAGCGTTGGAGCGCCAGCACCGCCGCAACACTCGCCGCCGGAAGGATCAGGAAGCAAATCTCAGGCAGCGGATTCCGGCGATGCGTGAGGAAATTCCGGAACTGGAAAAATTCATTACTGCCTACCCGAATCTCGAACTCGGTTCACTTCCGATCCGCTACGGAAACCGGGAGCTTAAAGGTACGCTCCGGGAAAAATGCGAGGTGCTGAACCGTTGCATCCGTAACGCGTATCTCGCGGCGGTCAGGGAATGCAGTTTTCTCAACCAGTCCGGCAGCTACATAATGGAGGATTTAAGCATCGGCACGCTTGAAGTACGCCTGATCGCCAACGGAAAAATCACCGGTTACGGCAAGCTTGACGAATCGGAATCATTTGTTCATTATCAGGTGAAAGGCTGGAATATGCCGCATCTGCAGATCAAACTCCAGGGCGATATCGACGATGCCGAAAAACTGCTCTACGCGATCCGCAGGCTCGTTCAGGAAAAACCGGAGGAACTAGCGAAAAACCTGAAAGAACTGGAAGCGAAAACCGCCCGTCTGGAAAAACTCCGGTCAACACCGGCGGATGAATTCAGCGCCGCCGCGGAAAAAAGTTCGCTTTCGGTTGAACTTGAACAGATTATTTTCGAACTCAACAAAACCAGCGAAGGCCAGCACCGCCGTTATGACTCGGAAGCTGAACCAAATCTAGCCGCTTATTTCCCGCAGTTAATCCAGACCGCAAGCTTTGGAATCATGGAAATCCTTGACGGCAGCGAAGAAGCCGAACCGGAAACGGCGCTTTGCGCCTGAAGCGGATAACGGAATAAATTTTCCGGCAGCTTAAAGTGAGCCGGAAAATTCTCAAAGAAAAATCAATCTAAAAAAGGAAAGTTGTCATGAACACGAAAATCTCCGTATCCAGAATCAAATGTGAAGCCGACCGCGCCTGCAATAAAGCCGACGATATGCACCTTTTGGCAAGCGTCAAAAACAGAATCGCCAAAGGCTTAAAGCCGCTGTTGCAGTCGATTGCGCTGCAAAAGCTGGAAAACGATCCGAATTTCGACTATGTAGTGGAAGACGGCCGCCGCCGTTTCAAAACCCTTGGCGCCGTCGGCATTACCGAACTCGAACTCGGGCAGGAGGCCATTATCATTGACGGAGATTCAGAAGTCAACGCCTATGTGGCGAACCAGCATACCAATCTTTCCCTCGCGGAAGAAATCACCAAACTTTATTCGATGCGTGAGAAATTCCAGACCCTTGACGCGCTGGCTGCTGAAATCGGGCATTCCTCGACCTGGGTGGCAAGACGCCTGAATTTGTTGAGCCTTTCCGAACTCTGGAAAAAAGCCATGAAGGAGAAAGTGTTCGGTTATATGAGCGTTTCCCACTATGAAACGATTGCAACGTTCCCGCCGACCATTCAGGATGATATTTTTGACTTCATCCGCAGTGTCGAAGGGCGCGACATGAAGACCATGTCCGTCCGCAAGTTTTCGGAAACGCTTTACGAAAAGTTCGCCACGCTGCTTTCAGGCCTGCCCTGGAAAGAAGAAGGCTGCGGCGAATGCCCGGCGTGCCGGGAACGCAAAGAAACCAATTTTCTGTTTGCCGATCTGATTCCCGAACCGCGCTGTATGAACCGCGAATATCTGGAAAAGAAACGGCAGGAATATGTGGCAAGTCTCGCCGCACAGGAACCGGAAACCGTACTCGTTACGCAAAATTATCATGCCCATGACGAGAATCCGGAAGACGAAAACAGCCCGCTCGCGGAAAGCACCGTACTCGGCCCCGGCGACTGGAAGGCCGCCGAGAAACCGGAAAACGGCGTTCCGGCCATCATCGCGGACGGCCCGCAGGCAGGTACCCGGATAACGATCCAGCGTCCGGAAGCTTCAGTTGAAGCCGCGCCGAAAAAGAGCAAAACGCTCGCGGAGCGGAAAGCGGCCAAGACCAAACAGCGGCAGAGAAAAGCAATCGCCAAGCTGGTCAGCGCCATTAAAACCGGTGAGACGACGACTCCCGACCGGACGAGTATTTATCGGATGATTGCTTGTAAAGGAGTCAATGCTGTCTGCGGCTCCCATTTCGATTTCAAGACTAAAGAACGTTCCAATCCGACGAAACTGCCGGATAAGATCATGAGCTATAATGCGCTTGATTCCGGCGAATCGCTCGACAAGCTGATGTGGGAGCGAGTCTGTGAAAACATCGTTAAAGAGCTGGAATACGGCCAGAGCGGGCCGGAAGAAGTCTGCTGGGAAGAGGCATCGCTCATCGCGGAGCTGGTCAAGTTCGATCTCGGCAAAGCCTTTGAAGAAGCCGTAAAAGAACTGCCAGATCCCAAAGCATGGGAAGCCCTCGCTAAAGCGGAACTGAAAAAACTCGAAGCGGAACAGGAAAATATCGAACAGGAGGCGGCGTAAAAATATGAATTGCCATATCATCATTCATCAGAAAAGTCCGGACATCTCGATCCGGGGCAGGTTCGAGGACATTAAACAGTTCCTGCCGCTGAAATCCGGATTGGGCACGCTTCCGGAACGATTTACGTTTCGGGACAATGCGGATCGCCGGATCGAAGTTGCGGTAACGCCGGATACGCCGCTTGACGCCAGAATCGGTATCGACCTCGCCAAACAGTATCTTGCCGATCTTTCCAAGCGTGAGCCCGGCGAAATCATCCATATCGGACGGCAGGAGCTGACGAAACTTATCCGCGAACTGCAAAATGCCGGGGAATCAGTATAAAAAATAATCAGGAGGCGCAAAATGGCTAAAGATATCAACGAAATGACTATGCAGGAAGTCCGCGACCGCGCGGTGGAACTCGGTTTCAAAATTCAAGGAGCAAAAGGTCAGCCGGGCTTTTACCACTGGAACTTTTCCCAGGAATGCCAGGCATATGAATTCGTAAAGAAATACGATCCGGAATTACTCGACAATGAAGAATTCGACGATTATCCGGACGACGCGGCGTGAGGTGAATCCATGCGCGACATTTATCAGGAAATCACCAACCGCATTATCGCGGAACTTAAAAACGGCAATATCCCGTGGCATTGTTCCTGGCGTCCCGCCCAATGGCGCTGCCGCAATATGGTCAGCGGCAGGGAATATCGCGGCATTAACGCTATTTTGCTCAGCACACTGCCATATGAATCTCCGTTTTACCTGACGCTCCGGCAGCTCAGGAAACTCGGCGGAGAGCTCAGGCCGGGCGCGGCGGCAACCGAAGTGGTATTCTGGATGCTTTTCGAAAAAGATGAAAATACCCGAATTCCATTGCTGCGCTTCTATCAAATCTATAATCTGGAACAAACCTGCGGCATTCCCGAAAAACATATTCCGTATCTTCCCCCGAAATATAAGTTGGAATTCAATCCGATTGAAACTGCGGAGGAAATCATTGCCGGATATATCGACGGCCCGGAAGTCATTCACGGCGGCGACGATGCCTGTTACTGCCCGCTGCCGGACCGGATCAGGATGCCGAACCGTTCGGCGTTTAAAAGCGAGGAGGAATATTATTCTACGTTGTTTCACGAACAGACGCATTCGACCGGACATAGATCCCGCCTGAACCGTCCCGGCATGGACCGCGTTGAATTCGGCAGTGATACCTATTCAAAGGAAGAACTGATCGCAGAAATGGGCGCCGCGTTCCTCTGCGCTTACAGCGGAATCGAAAATACCACGATCAGGAATTCCGGCGCGTACATCCGCAGTTGGCTCGAACGCCTCCGCAGCGATAAAAAGCTTGTTGTCCAGGCCGCCCAGAAAGCGCAGAAAGCCGCCGATTACATTCTGAAAGTCGGACAAGTTCAGGAAAAGGCGGCATGAAGACTCTCAAAAGGTACTTTTAAAGGTGCCAAGGAATTGGCGAAGTCCATGAATCTGTACAGTTTCAATTTAATTGACTTTCCTTATGAAGAAATATTAGACAAAAACACCGCACTTGTCATTTGAAATTTGCTTTTTACGTATTCTCAATCTACATTGTAACACCTTGTTTAACCCAGTATGCCGGATAGTCTTTGCCAGAATTCTGTCTGAACGTATTGTTTACAGGCTTATTTTGCCACAAAAATGGAAATATTATACAAAATATAGGGAAAGATATATACAAATATATGATCTATGTCAAATCCAAACAGCGAGTTGCTGACCACGGAGAGGTCTTTACCCCAGAATGGGTAGTCGAGGCAATGCTTGACCTGGTGAAAGGGGAAACGGAGCGAATAGATTCACGCTTCCTAGAACCTGCATGTGGGAGCGGAAACTTTCTTATGCAGATTCTAAGACGCAAGCTTGCTGCCGTAGAACTAAAGTATGGTAAAGGTGACTTTGAACGGCGATATTATGCGTTACTCGCTTTGATGTGCATTTATGGCATCGAACTATTGACAGACAACATTGCAGAGTGTCGCGCTAATATGCTGGATATCCTTACCGAATATCTGAATCTGAATGAATCAGACGAACTTTATCAGGCAGCTTCCTACGTGTTATCGCAGAATCTTATACACGGTGATGCACTAAAAATGCGAACACACGATAATCAGGCAATTACCTTTGCTGAATGGGGTTATCTGGGGAAGGGCAAATTCCAGCGTCGCGACTTCCGCTTTGATACGTTGACCCTATCGTCGACATTTAGTGCGGAAGATTCGCTCTTTTCTAACCTCGGCAAACACGAGATATTCACACCCGCTAAGACCTATACGCCGATGACAATGAAAGAATTAGCAGCCAATGCGCTTTGTATAACTCCCGAGGAGGCTATATGAGTTCTCAGGCTAGTTTTACTCTTCGTAATCGTAATCCGGATGTACTAACATGCATCGCCAATCTCTCCAACGACGAGGTATTCACCCCGCCTGAGTTAGCAAATCGAATGCTGGATACCCTGAGCGAGCAGTGGGCTATCGACAATAAAGGCGCAGATATCTGGGCGGATTCTTCAGTGAAGTTTCTTGACCCATTTACAAAGTCAGGCGTGTTCCTGCGCGAGATCACCTCTCGATTGACCAAGGGACTGTCGGATGAGATTCCTGAATTGAAAGAGCGCGTCAACCACATCCTGACGAAGCAGGTGTTCGGTATTGCTATAACGCATCTCACTAGTCTGTTGGCGCGACGGAGCCTCTATTGTTCAAAACACGCCAACGGAGAGCACTCCATCTGTACAGAGTTTGATGATGAACAAGGAAATATTCTATTTGAGCGGATTGAGCACACATGGGTTAAAGGGCGCTGTTCGTATTGCGGAGCCAGCGAGTCTGAGTACGCACGGGGGAAAAAGTTTGAAACCCATGCGTATCAATTAATTCACACAGAAAATCTAGAGGAGTTGTTTGATATGGAATTTGACGTTATTGTTGGAAACCCACCTTACCAATTAAGCGATGGAGGTGCTAAGGCTAGTGCGATTCCTTTATATCATCGTTTTATAGAACAAGCTCAAAAACTAAACCCACGCTATCTCAGTATGATTGTTCCGTCGCGCTGGTTTGCAGGCGGTCGAGGGCTTGATAAATTTAGGGAGTCGATGCTCCATGATCGGCGGTTGCGGGAAATTGTTGATTACCCAAACTCAACAGAATGCTTCCCTGGTGTGGATTTGAGTGGTGGTGTTTGTTATTTTCTTTGGAATCGAGATACTCAAGGCGACTGCGAAATAACCACAATTATGGAAGGCAAGGCTTCAACAATGTCGCGCCCTTTGCTTGAATCTGGATTAAATACATTTGTGCGTTACAATGAAGCAGTCCCTATATTGCGCAAGGTCCGCGCCCAAAGAGAGCAGAGCTTTGGCGAGTTAGTCAGTTCTCAAAAACCCTTTGGCTTGCGAACCTACGCTAAAGGGAAAGCGAAACCATTCGAAGGTAGCATAACACTAATCGGAAGCACCGGAACAACCTATATCAAAAAAGATGAAGTGCTGTCTAACCAGTCGTGGATTAACAAAAACAAAGTTTTTATATCTCGAGCTTACGGAGAGCGGATAGCCTCGTCATACTGGGTTACTGGTAAACCGTTTTTAGGACAACCCGGAACTTGCTGTACTGAAACGCATTTGGTTGTCGGTCCGTGCTCCTCACAAAAAGAAGCCAAAAATATGATGAGCTACATTAGAACGCGGTTCTTTCGTTTTTTAGTTTTGCTTGTAAAAAATACTCAAGATGCGCCTAAGAGGGTTTATCAATTTGTTCCTATGCAGGACTTTAATGTGACTTGGGATGATGAAAAGCTGTATAAAAAATATGGTCTAACCGAAGATGAAATAGCATTCATTGAATCCATGGTTCGCCCGATGGAGAATGCCGATGACTAAACCCATTGAGCAAATTCTGGAACCGAAACCGAAAGTCCGGCCGCGTATCTACGCCTATTCAATTGACGATGATACGCACAAAGACCTCCTCAAGGTGGGTCAGACGACCCGTGATGTGAAACAACGTATTGCCGAGCAGCTCAGAACCGCTGCTATCAGGAACTATCGTATTGAACTAGATGAACCGGCAGAGCGTGATGATGGCACCATCTTCTCCGATCACGAGGTGCGGACAGCTCTTATGCATAAGGGCTTTGAAAACACTGATTTGGAGTGGATGCACTGCACAGTTGCGGATGTCAAAACCGTGCTTACTGAACTACGTACAGGACTGCGGTTTACCGGTACGCATCACGAAACTTTCACTATGCGGCATGAGCAGGCTGAGGCAGTGAATAAAACACATGAATATTTCGAATCCATCTGGGGTGAAGACCCCAAAGCCGTACCGCGTTTTCTCTGGAACGCAAAGATGCGTTTCGGCAAAACCTTTACCACCTATCAATTAGCAAAGAAGCTCGGAACCAGGCGCGTTCTTGTGGTGACTTTCAAGCCGGCCGTCGAAGATGCGTGGCGATCGGATTTGGAATCTCATGTTGATTTTGACGGTTGGCAGTATCTTTCGCGCTCTTCAGGTTATGACCCAACTCAGGTTGACCATGAAAAGCCAGTTATTTATTTCGGCTCTTTTCAGGATTTGCTTGGCCGCGACAAGGTGGGAAACATTAAACCCAAAAACGAATGGCTTCATACAGTAAACTGGGATCTTGTCGTCTTCGATGAATACCATTTTGGCGCATGGAGGGAAACCGCAAAAGAATTGTTCGAAGGTGAGGAAGAGGCGGTTGCCAAGAAGGAGACAAAGCTGGAATACGCCGCCGATCTCGAAGAGGTAAATGTTGACCTTGGAGAGCTTTCAGAGAAGGAAATCGAATTTCTGCCAATCACGACCAACGCCTATCTCTATCTCTCCGGCACACCTTTTAAAGCATTAGCTACAGGTGAGTTTATTGAGGAGCAGATATTCAATTGGACATACACCGACGAGCAGCGAGCCAAGGAGGAGTTTGCGGCGAGGAGTCCGCATAAACGAAATCCCTACGGCGCCCTGCCGCAAATGCGCTTACTAACCTACCAAATGCCGGATGAGCTGCTCGCAATCGCAAGCTCCGGCGAGTTTGATGAGTTTGACCTGAATACATTCTTCGAGGCATCTGGAATAGGAGTAATGGCACAATTTAAGCACAGGAACGATGTACAGAAGTGGCTCGACATTATACGTGGCGGATATACGCCAAAATCCGTTGAACATTTGAAAACGGGTACGCGACCACCGTTTCCTTATTCGGATGTGCGCCTTCTGCCGTATCTTCAGCATTCGTTCTGGTTTTTGCCAAACGTTGCGGCCTGTCATGCGATGGCTAATCTGTTGTCCGAAAAGCACAATACTTTCTGGCATGATTACGAAGTGGTTGTTTCCGCAGGCACAGCAGCTGGTATTGGGCTGGATGCACTGCCCCCTGTGCGTAAGGCCGTCGGGAGCGGATTCGATACAAAGACGATTGTATTGTCATGTGGTAAACTCACTACCGGTGTTACCGTGCCGCAGTGGTCATCCATCCTGATGTTGCGTAATCTCAAGTCACCGGAAACCTATTTCCAATCCGCGTTCCGGGTACAATCGCCGTGGTCCATCAAAAATCCCAATGGCAATAACCCGAACGAAGAGGAGATTATCAAACCCGTATGCTTTGTGTTTGATTTTGCTCCTACACGCGCCCTGCGGCAGTTATCTGAGTATGGAATCGGTCTGTCTCCCAGCGAACCTAATCCTGAGAACGCAGTTAGAGACCTTATTTCGTTCCTGCCAGTATTAGCCTACGACGGCGCAAATATGACTCAGATTGATGCGGGCGGCATTCTTGATATTGCAATGGCAGGCACATCAGCTACACTATTGGCGCGTAAGTGGGAGAGTGCAGTTCTCGTAAATGTGGACAATGGCACCCTGCGCCGTATTCTTGATAACCCGGATGCGATGGCCGCGGTTGAACGCATTGAAGGCTGGCGATCATTGGGCGACAATATCATTGAAACAATTATCAATAAGAGTGAAAAAGTCAAAGACCTGAAAAACAAAGCTAAGGAGAAAGACCTTACTGCCAAGGAGAAAAAAGAGCTCAGTGCTGAAGAAAAAGAGTATAAGTCAAAGCGCAAGCTTATTCAGGAAAAGCTGATCAAGTTTGCAACGCGTATTCCGGCTTTTATGTACCTGACTGACTTTCGTGAGAATACATTGCAGGATGTTATTACCAAGCTTGAGCCTGATTTATTTCTGACTGTAACTGGACTGACAGTTCAGGATTTTCACCTGCTTGTGAGACTCAGAGTATTCAACACGGAGCAGATGAATCAGGCAGTATTTGCGTTCCGGCGTTACGAAGACGCATCGCTCCGCTATACCGGCATAGAAAGTCACGAAGGACTAACCCATTACGGTCTGTACAATACCGTGGTAGCAAAAGAGTAAGTGTTCTATGGGGAAATATGCCAAAGCAAAATAAAAAAAAATTGAAAAGCGGTTTGAGCAGCACCCA
>JAQUOK010000009.1 GCA_028717165.1 Victivallaceae bacterium
ATTAGCTCATATTTTATGCAAAAACCTTGAATGCACGCAAGCGAACGCCACCAGTTTCGCCTCGTTTTGAGGCCGCAAGAATTGAGGCGTGGTTACTGACCGATTACGGCCGGAACGGTAACGATGGCGATAAAGATGTCTATTTTTCGCGGCGGGAGAAAACCGTGGCAATGCCGTCGTCGGAAAAGTTTACCAGCATCAGCGTCAGCGGTTTTTTTCTCATGAAAATTTCGCCTCTGCCCTGCTGCCGGGATGATGACTCGCCGGTTACGGGAGCCCAGCCCTGAGCCGTCAGTGAATTTCTTATTTCATGCAGGGCCTGAGCCGGTTCCAGCGCGGTTTTGAATGTGCCGTACCAGGACTCGCGTCTGGGAAAATACATATAACGCAATGGTATCCCGTCTGAACTTATCGCCAGGCTTTCCGGCCACTGTGACGGTTTGGGCAGGCGGGGCGGGACGGTTATGCCGATTTGCAGTACCGGACAAAACCTGCCGAAACAAATCAGCAGCAGGCGTTTGTGCCGGCCGTCGGGAAGTTTCTGTTTGACCAGGAGCGAACCGCCTCCGGCGGCTAAGCGCGCGTCCGGGAAAAATTTTTTAATCAGGGTCAGTATTTCGGTAAGGGGAATTTTTACCAGGCTGAGTTTGAGCTCTGCCTCCGCCCCGTTGATAAGTACGGGTTCGTTTATAAGCGAAACGGCCGGCAGGAAAGTATCCAGATCCCGGCCGGAAGACTTCCCCTTGGAATGCAGAGTATAGACTTCCGCCTGAGCCGCAATTGAAATTCCCCAGACAACCCATAAGATTATGAAATTTTTTAAACGCATTATACTGCTTTCCTGCGCGATTTTACAATATTTATTAATAGCCGTTATGGAAGGGTTTTCAAGCCGCCAAGCATGGAATTTGCGGATGATGGCTTTTCCCGGTAACGATCAGTTGGTTCATCTGGGGGAAAAACTTGTTAATGTCCAGGTAAAGAATCAGCATAACGGAGCGTTGCTCCGACCCTCCGGGCACTTATATGATTTTTCACGTTTTGACTTATAAGCAACGGCAATAATGGGCATTTTGCTGCGCAATTGGCGCTTGTCGCACGGGGAAGAGGCCGAAGCAGCCCTCAATAAAAGCCTTTAGCGAACTATTACCGATCGTAAAAGATTATTCCGGCATAACTTACGCACTGGGTATAGTTTGAGGTCAGATCCCCGGAAGTGGTATAATGAACCAGTTCCGCGCCGTTGTTGTCCTTGTTGTTGACCAGGTCCAGGACGGCCATAAGGATTTTGATAGCTCCGCTGCCGCAGATCGTCGATCTGGTTTTATCCAGGTATTCGCAGAATCCGTGCAGGTCTTTATCTATGATCAACTGGATCGCCCCCATATCCAGTTCCCGCAGATTTTCCTTGATGTTCTTATGAAAGGGGAGGTAATTGAAGGAATAGCCGTAATGCGTAAAATCGGAACTGATCACCCACAAAGTATCTTCCTGCCACCAGTCTTTCAGGGTCATGGCGATATGTCTGGCGGTTTCCTCCTCTATGAAACCGTTGATTATCGGAATCAATTTGAAATCTTTGAAAAAATGCTGGAGCAGGGGAAGTTGTACTTCAAGGGAATGTTCTTTTTCGTGGGCGTCCGACATGGACGCAATATATTCGTTTCCGGTACCGGCGATGTTCGTTACGCTTTCAGTGTCGACCGGTACGTCGCCGAGCGGAGTCTGATAGACGTCATACTCGGAGAGGGCAATCCCGCTGAAAGGAACCCGGTGCGAAGGTGCGATGACCAGGATCCGGGAATAATTCTTTTCGATAGTTTTAAGCAGGGTTTTCACTGCGGTCCGGGCGGAAAAAGAGTAACCCGCATGGGGCAGGATTACGGCCCTTACATGTTCGCCGGTTCGCTCGGTGTTTAACTCTTTCTGGACGATCCCGGTAATATATTTACGAAGTCTGTCTTCATTGCGTTCATAAAATTTACCGTCAAAGTACGGTTTTCTGATTCCAAGTGACATTTTCAGTATCTCCTTAATATGAATAATACTCCGGTTTTATAAAGAGTAACTGAAAAGTCATATAATTTCAAGTATTTTTTCGCAAGTGAGCGGAGATAAGCAATAAAAAAGACCGGAAAAAATTTTTATTTCAGGATAATGAATTCCGGAAAGCAAGCAATTTTTCCGAAATAACGGTTGGAAATTCATTAAATAATTTGTCAAAATTCCGGTACATGGCGGTTTCCGGGCCACCTATCTGCCGGGGCCTCCTTCTCGAATTTTACGAGCCCCCCGGTTTGCCGCCACGTAGTTTCGTCATTGTCCGGCGCATGGGAAAGCCGGGAAAATTAAAGGGAAAAAACATTATGCCGGAACTGCCGGGGCGTCATGCCGGTTTTTTTCCTGAAAATCCTGCTGAAATAGTACTGGTCCTGAAACCCGGTTTTTTCCGCGATTTCATAAATATACGCATCTCCCAGCAACATTTCCTCGGCTTTTTTGAGCCGGTAATTCAGGATATATTGATTCGGGGAGAGTCCCGAAACATTCCTGAAAACCCTGAAAAAGCGGGATTCGGAAAGGGAAGTCAGGCGCGCCAGGCGTTTAACCGGAATATTCGTATTGTAGTTTTCGTGTATAAGATCGAAAACCGGCCTCAGCGTCTCATGCAGTTCAAGTCTTAGGCCGGCGTCAGGGCGAAGCCGTGAACGCCGGATGATCTCGACAAATAAACGCAAACCCGTTTCCGCGGTCCGCGCGGCGTTTGCCAGGAAATTATCTTCCGCGCGCGCGGCAAACAATTCCCGGTTAAGCGTCCCGATCATGCCGCCCGCTTCCCGATCCAGCAGGAAGGGCGGTTCAAGGAGCAGCAAAGGATCCATTCCTCCCAGGATCGCCAGCCGGAATGAAATTCCGCGCCGTCTGGTCGCCGCATTGAAAATGCCGGAACGGTAGGGAAAATCCGAACGGATCAGAACCCCGCAGCCGTCTTCAACTATCCGTGGCGGCTCTCCCAGGTTTTCAAACCATACCCGCCCGCCCGTATACTGGTTTATTGCCGGTATTGCCCGCCGGAAAAAAGTCCGGGTTTCATGGCAGGGCCGGAGTATGACGTTGGACGGAGCCAGATACTCTACCCGCAGGCTGCGCATTATGATATCCTGAATACTATTCTTGCTTCTATCCATGAAAATACATTATTACAGCAGTTTTGTCCATTTATATTTTTGCTTATTAAGATATAATTTGAATAATAAAAAAGCAAATTATCTATAAACGGAGCAAGTAAAAATGCAAATAAATTCCATTTCCCTGTATTATGTCGGAATGCCCCTGGTCTACCCGTTTCGGACCGCTTTCGGCAATGATGATGCGATCGAAAGCATCCTGGTGAAAATAGGTGCGGACGGTCTTGTCGGCTGGGGCGAAGCCGCGCCCTGGCGCAACCCCGCGTATTCGCCGGAATCGGCCGCGGGCTGTTTCCTGACGGCAAAGAAGTTTTTAGCGCCTTTGCTGTTGGGTAAAAATATCAGTTCAGGCGAAGATCTGCAGGAAATATTTGCCTGCGTGAAAGGCAATAATTTCGCTAAAGCCGGGTTTGACCTGGCATACTGGGATCTGTATGCGAAAAGCCTGAACAAACCTTTATGGCAGGTGATCGGAGGAAAAACTCCGGAGGTTGCGGTCGGGGCGGATTTCGGCATCATGGAATCGTTCGATCTGCTGCTTGACACTATGGAACAGGCGGTTGCGGCAAAATACAAAAGGGTCAAACTGAAATACCGCCCGGGCTGGGAGCTTGATATGCTGAACGCGGTACGGCGGCGTTTTCCCGACCTTCCGATACATGTCGACTGCAACAGCGCTTATACTCTCGATGATCTCGATATGCTGCAGGAACTGGACAATTTCAATCTGGAAATGATAGAACAGCCGTTAATGCACGATGACCTGATCGATCATGCCGTTCTGCAAAAACGGCTGAAAACCCCGGTTTGTCTCGATGAAAGCATTACTTCCCCCGCCAAGGCCCGGAAAGCCGCGCAAAGCGGCGCCTGTTCCTATATAAACATCAAACCCGGTCGGGTCGGCGGCATTACCAACGCCCTGAAAATCCACGATATTGCGGAACAAAATAATATTCCCTGCTGGGTGGGCGGCATGCTGGAATCGGCGGTGGGCGCGCATTTCTGTATGGCGCTCGCGACGCTGCCGAATATAAAATATCCTTCCGACATTTTCCCGACCGAAAGGTTTTTCGAGCGGGATCTCGGCCTGCCGGAGCTGGCGCATTCGTCGCCGTCGCATTTTACGGCTCCGTCCGTTCCCGGCGTCGGGGCGGAACCGGACCCGGAAATGCTTGACCGGCTGAAGATTGCGGAAGAACATTTTTCCGCATAAAGTTTACGAGTGCCTGAAACAGGAGGGCGGACTTTTGAAGCAGGCGGAAAACTCGCGGGAAAATTCATGGATTCGCGGATAACCTAAATACTTCGCGACTTCTGAAACGTTGAGACCGGAGAACATCAGCAGCGCCTTTGCTTCCTCCATCCGTATCTGCTGCAGCCTTTTGCCCGGCGGTTTCCCTGAAACCTCGACGCATAAACGGTGCAGGGAAGCCGGACTGAGATTGAATTCGGAACAGATTTCCTTGATCCCGATCCGGAACCTGCGTTCCCGTCTGATGCGGGCTTCTATCCGGTGCCAGAGTTTTTCGTGCCGGTTGTAGAACTCCGCCGCGGATTTAGCTAAGCCGAGACGCTCCAGCAGTTCCAGAAGCAGACGGAAAAGCCGTATGGACGATTTTCCGGACGGCGCCGTATAGAGTTCGTAAATCCCGGCAAATATGTCCGCAACCCCGGCTTCCGCCTTAAACACCCGCTGCCGGCCGGTCAGCGGCGGCAGTTCCGGAGCCATAAAAGCTATGGAATAAAAAACCGTATCATTCAGAAAATGAGTTTTGACCTCTTCCTGTTCATAGTAATAGATCACGGCTCCGGCTTCGGCGCGGAATTCGCGTTTATTTATTGCGACGTTTTCGGTTCCTTCAACAATATAGTGGACAAGGTGTCCCGGAGTCGAGAAAGTTGTCCCGGAAAATCCGGCTTTGCGTTCAAAGCGCCATACCCCGCTTATTTCCCTGACGGGACAGGACAGGAGTTTTTCATTCGGCATGATCTTAAATCCCGGTTTTTGATATAAATTGCGCAACTATTGATATTTTCCGCTAAATACAAAATGCCTTTATTCGGTTATAATATACTCAAAAGTTATATTTTTCCATTTTTTATATGATATTATTTACTAAACAGAGAGGTTGATAATGAATCGCAGAGAGCGCCTGATGCGTACTTTTGCCGGGAAAAGCGTGGATCGCCCGGCGGTATGTTTTTATGAAATCGACGGTTTCAGCCAGGTTCCGGAAGATACGGATCCCTTTAATATTTACAATGACCCTTCGTGGCGGCCGCTGCTGGCCCTGGCGCGGGAAAAGTCGGATGCCATTGTCAGTACCGGAACAGGCATTATGGCGGATAACAGACCGGTAAATATTATTCCCGAAGAATACGTTGAGGATAAGAGCAGGCGCGAGGGAGACCGTATGATCACCGATACTGTTATTCGCTGCAGGGACCGGGTTTTGACCTCATCGATGGTAAGGGAAAAGGATATTAACACGACCTGGGTTACCGAACACCTTGTAAAGGACACCGACGACCTCAAAGCCTGGCTGGAACTGCCTTTGCCGGAATTGAAAGGCGAAGTCGAGATGAAGAAAATCGCCGGTCTGGAAAATGCGGTGGGCGACAACGGCTGTATTATGCTTAATACTTCCGATCCCTTGTGTGTCGTTGCCTCTTTATTTGAAATGAGCACGTTTACGATAATCGCTTTGACGGAAAAGGATTTGTTTATTAAGGCCCTGGATAAAGCCGCCGCTTTTCTGGAGTGGGAAGTGGAGCTTATCAGCAGGGCGCTGCCCGGCTGCCTGTGGAGAATTTACGGGCCGGAATATGCCGGCCCGCCTTACCTGCCGCCGGAGCTGTTCAAGGAATATGTGACCGGATACGACCGGCGCCTGGTTGAAATAATCCATAAATATAACGGTTACGCGCGCCTGCATTCGCACGGCAATCTTATGAAGATCCTCGATTATATCGCCGATACCGGCTGCATGGGGCTTGACCCGATAGAACCGCCGCCGCAAGGCGATGTGCAGTTGTCCTACGTAAGGAAGAATTACGGGAAAGACATGGTATTGTTCGGCAACCTCGAGGCTTCGGACATAGAAAACCTGAATGAAGCCGCCTTCCGGGAAAAGGTGAAAACAGCGATTGCCGAAGGAACCGCCGGTGAGGGACGCGGTTTCGTACTCATGCCCTCGGCCTGTCCTTACGGGCGCAGGCTTTCGAAGACCGCGATGACGAATTACGAGACCATGATAAGTGAAATCGGGAAACTGTAACGTTTGAAATAGTATTGTCCGCAAAGTAGATTATGCCTGAAACTAAAACAACGGTACGGGTTAAATGACTGGGAATTCAGGCAATGCGGCGGTGTTTACTTTGGGATGCCGCCTGAATCAGGCGGACAGCGCTTTGCTGGCCGGCCGTCTGAAGCTGGACGGCTGGAGAATTGTCCGCCCGGAATATGACGGGCGTATCGACCTGCTGGTGATCAATACCTGTACCGTTACCGCGGCGGCTTCCCGTAAAAGCCGGCAGGCGGCGCGGCGTTTCCGCTCGAAACATCCCGAAAGCTGTATTCTCGTTACCGGCTGCAGCGCTGAAATGGAGAATTCGGTGTGGGCGGAGGAAAAGGCCGTTGATATTATCCTGACCAACCCTGAAAAAAAACAGATCGATTCCCTGGTAAGGGATTTCCTGGATAAAAAGAGTATTTCGGCCGGGCGCGCTTTCAGCATGGATCAGCCGACGGAGGTTTTCAGGGAAAACGCCGGCGGCGATTTCCGGTTCAAAAGCCGCGCTTTCCTGAAAATCCAGGAAGGCTGCAACAATTTCTGCACTTATTGTATAGTGCCGTATGCGCGCGGACCGGAACGTTCCCGCGACCGGGATGAGATTGTCGCCGAATTCAGACAGCTGCTGGCTCGCGGTTTTGAGGAAATAGTGCTTACCGGGGTGAATATCTGCGCCTATAATGATCGCGGCCGTACCTTGAATGACCTGATACGGTTTTTAACTTCCGTTCCCGGTAATTTCCGGATCCGTTTAAGTTCCACTGAACCGCATCCCAATAATGCCCGGCTGCTCACGGCAATGGCCGGGAATCCCAAAATCTGCCGTTTCCTGCATTTGTCTCTCCAGCACGGCTGTGACCGGATACTTAAAGCCATGGGGCGTAAATATACTGTTGCGGAATATGCGCATTTTATCGCGGAAGCGCGGAAGCTGATCCCCGGCCTTCACCTGGGGACCGATATCATCGTCGGGTTTCCAGGTGAAACGGAGGATGATTTCGGACAGCAGATGCGGTTCATCGGAAAAATGGATTTTGCCAATATCCATATTTTCACCTATTCCCGCCGCGAGG
Organism: Victivallaceae bacterium; assembly: GCA_028717165.1. GTDB lineage: Bacteria > Verrucomicrobiota > Lentisphaeria > Victivallales > Victivallaceae > JAHOYW01. The sequence goes on from JAQUOK010000009.1 coordinate 7,555, forward strand.
GCACCCCGGCGGCCGGGATGCCGGCACAGGTACCGGGAGAAATTGTCAATGAACGCCGCCTGCGCCTGGCCGAAGCCGCTGAAAAAATGAAAGCCGTTTTTGTCGAATCCCAGCTCGGCGAAACCCTGCCGGTGCTCTTCGAAAGAAAAGACCGGGACGGCCGCTTCAGGGGCTGGAGCGATAATTATATAAATGTCGTTTGCGCTGATCCGGCGATAAAGAAACATGTGATCACACAGATTAAAACCACGGGAATCTCAGGCAGCAATTCGCTTGTCGGCGAAATAGCGCCCATGCTGTGACTGAAAGGACTTGCAAAAAGCTGCTTGGACAGGTATCTTTATTAACGTGCAACCGAGACGCTTAAGCTATACTGTTTTAGATTGAATTACAGAACCATCCCATAGAAAATCGAGAGATACGAAATTTTGTGGCGAGACTCTGTCGAGCCGTAGACGTTGAACGTGTTTCGGCTCGTGAGGACACTCGCCCTCCAGGAAACAGTGTAGTCGCCCCTGTCCCCAGGGGCGCAGTTGTGTGACGCACGGCTAGAGACAGCCGTGGCTTGAAAATTTAGTCAAAAGTTTTTAACATATGACAAATATAATTTCCAAGACAATAATTTTTTATAAAATGCGTTTTATTATATACGGCGAATTTTTGAGGATCCCGCATGCGTAAGCGTCAAAACAGATCGGAACGCGGTGCGACTATTGTGGAGTCGCTTTTGTGTATTCTGCTTTTATGTCTGCTGTTTTTCGGCCTGATGCAGATATTCCAGTGGACAATGGCGAAAATGCTGGCGGAATATTCATCTTTTTATGCAGCCAAAGCCTATAGCCTGGGATATTCGTATTCAATCATTCAGCGCGCTGCGCGGGTGGCGATAACCGGCGCTTCCGGAAAAGATATTTCCAATATTCCTACCGCTGCCCCTTTTACGCGCGAAAATCTTTCGGCGGCGGCCGAGGAATATATGAATTACAGTCGTTACGGGCCGCGCGGCATTAATTTCGAGTATTGGGAACCCGACAACATCACCAGTGATACGCCGCTGGTTCGCGTAGGGTATTCCAATGATTCTTCAAGCCGGACTGTTACGGGTGCCGTAAGTATAAGAAATATGCCTTTGCTAAGTGAAAATCTGAACTGGTTTGTCGGCGGCGCCACCGAAGCGGATATTCCTGCCGGTGAAGCGCGGGCTTTCAACCATGCAAGTTTATATCTGGAGAGTAATTAATGAAAACGGTTCGAAAAAAACGCCGGGAATACGGGCAGGTACTGGTTTTCGCGATCGTTATTCTGGTTATATTGCTCATTGCCATATTGTTTCTCTTCGATCTGCATTCGATAATCCGTTCCAAAATAAAACTCGAAACCGCCGAGCAGGCGGCTGCTCTTGCCGCCGGCAAATGGCAGGCCCGCAGCCTTAACCTCATCGGCGACATCAACCTTTTTAAAGCTGCCGAGACTCTGCTGGATGAAATTGAAACTATTGGCGAAACTGAGGCCGCGCAAATGGCTTCCGCAAATAAAACCCTTACCGAAATGCAGTCGAGAATTTCATTCTGCGGCCCCCTGATCGCGTTCGGGGCGGCGCAGCAGGCAGCGAAAAATAACGGCATTAATATTTATGAATCCAGTTCGCAGAGCAGTTATAAAACCGTTTATAATGATATGAGAAACTACTTGATAAAACTTGATTCTTCAAGCGAGTATTATAATTACGGAGATATTGCTGAATATATAAATTATTATAAATGGCGGGAGCCCTATGTCGCGATGCTTGAAATCATAACCGGCCAGGGACTTGCGGTGCGTCCCAACGGGCGTTTCCCGGGCCTTGAAAGCGTCGATCCGCCATGGCTCGATGATGACAGTCTTTACAGCGCCATCCTGAACAGGATGTGGTGTAATCCGACCCTGAACTCCATCGTCAAGTACCCTGATTCCTATTGGAACGGCAAATGGTGGAATGTGGATTTCGAACATACGTCTTTTCCCGATGAGAGCGAAATTTACACCCTGGGGATAAGATTTACCGGTAGTGTCGAACAGGCCGTGCTTGAAAGCGCCCTGAACGAAACCCTGACTTCGGAAAGAGTGGCGAAACTGGCCCCGTTACAGTGGTGCGCTTATGACAGTAAATGGAATCGTTATAATGCCGGCGGTACAACTGAGAACTTAAACTACAGCGGACCGAATAATGACGGCCTGAATTACTGGAGCCGCGGCAAATTTCTGCAGGCTGATTTGAAAGACGGTATGTTTTACGGCGGCGCGGTAGCCTATGCCGAATGTTACCAGCGGATAAAGCTTATGAACAAATATAAGAGCAGGATGACGCGGCCTTCTTCTATGGAGAATGATCAAATGGCGAAAGCCCGCTCTGCCTTGCGGAATGATATAATACGGGAAACTTCAAGTGAAACCCTGAAAGTCGGCAATGATTCTTCAACCGACAACAGCAACGGCGGCGCCGTGGCCAAGCCGATCGGCGTTTTGCCTGACGGTTCGCCGCCGACTGACGCAATTATAGTATTGCCGCTTTTTAGTGACGTCGCTTTGATTCCGAGTACGATGCAGCAATGCCGTCCGCTCCGGGTCGACTTTAGTTTGCTGGAGAAATTTCTCGTCTGGCTTTCGACGGTTGACGACCTGCATAATCCGGGCAGTTCTCCGCCGGAAGGTACGGAGAAATACCTGACCGCTCTTCAGACTCTTGACGATCCGACTTTCCGCAAAAGCGGCTGGAACAATGATTATGTGCGGGATGATTCGGATATATCCATTTATTTCGGCGACAGTTATAAATACGAGGCGGAAAGCAACGCTTCCGGCGCCGGCTGGCTTCAGCAGATATGGAAAACCACCGACAATTACCTGGCTGACAGCGATATTCCCGGTACGCTTGAGGAAAGGGCTTCCGGCTGGAATACGCGGGTCTATTCCGGTAAAAGTTACATATTAAAAAACCGTAATGGGAATCTGGTTACTAATGAACGGCTGATTTGCGGTGAGATTCCGGCCGGGAACAGTGGAATCGTTGCGGGAGTCAGGGTTGGGCCTTCGCGCTTGTAGTCGCGGCGCGAGGCCGGGACTTTTTATCGCGTTGGTAAACGGAAAACGGTGTAGCCGCCCCTGTCCCCAGGGGCGTAGTTGCGGGGCGTACGGCTAGGGACAGCCGTGGTGGCTACACCCCCCTGATATATAGCTGAAACTTGCATATTACGTTAATTGTCAAGGGAAAATATAGTGGTTAAAATAACAAATTCCTATAAGATTAAATTATCAGGACGCCAGGGGGGACAGGCGGTTATTGAAATGTGTGTCTGCCTGATCCCGATCCTTGTGATTTTGCTCGGCATGGTCTTTATTTCCGGATTATGCATTTCAAATATCCGCACCTTTGTCAGTGCCAAAGGAAATGCCGAACTTCTTTCCCGTTCCGACGATACGAGCGGCGGCGAGGGAGATAATATTTACTGCTGGAATTACGGTGAGGATGAGGATGAAGACGGTTATCCTTTTACGGCTGATGACCAGCCGGTTTATCTTACCCAGGCTGGAGATGACACCAACCTGCAGACCATTATTGACAGGCAGTTGAATGAGTCCCTGGATTCAGAAGCGGTGGAAAGCGGCGAGTATGCCTTTCTTTCTGCCGCATCCCTGCCGTATATAACTGACAACAACTTTGCCCAGTCACTTCCGGATTCCATGGTGGCGGCGGCGGAACTGGTCAGCGGCAAGGCGAATTCCAGCCTCAATAATGTCTTTACTGTTGACTCAGATGAATTCAGTTCCGATGAAATTAACAGCCTGAATGCTTCCTTTTCGCGCTTGTTCGGCCTTGAAACGGGAAATATCAATTTGCGTAATATGCGTGCCAATACGGTATATTATCCCGTTACTCCGACAAGCCGGACAGGGACAGGCTCGGATGAGTCACAGGACATATTATAATGACTTGTTAGTCAAAAAAAAATCGCGGTTTTAAACCGCGATTTTTTAATAGCCCTGAATAAGGGAAATTATTCTTCTGATGATTTTTGGGACTTTTTGGATCTTTTGGTCTTTCTGGCTTTCTTTTCTTTGCCTTTTGACGTCAGTTCCGTCCATTCGTTATTTGCCGCTTCAATAGCTGCTGTATCGTTTTTTTCATAAGCTTCAGCCATTTTTGTTTTAACTTCGGCAAGCTTTTTATACTGTTCGGCTTTGTCTTTTTTGCCGCTGGATTCCAACTGGGCGGCTTTTTTGTTGTAGTATTCGGCGGCCTTTTTGCATTTTTCCGCTTGTTCGGCAGGAGTAAGTTCTTTAGAAGCACTGCTGCTCTTTGAGCTCTTAGCTTTTTCTGCATAGACGGCGGCACCTGCTACAAACAGGACTGCGAGGAGAACTGCTAATGATAACCTTCTCATACGAAACACTCCTTATTTTAGTGTTGGAGCATAAGGATAATTCCTGATTGTGGATTTTGCAAATGAAAATTTAATCTTTATGGAAAAAATAAATTAAAAAATTCTTGACAAAATACTTTTTAGGGTTTACAATTAATGGCATATGCCAATAATAACAATGTATTTGAGCACAGATTTTTATGCCGAGGCCATTTAAAAACAGAAAAGTGAACGGTTTATTCAATTCTGACTGTTATAAGCCGAATGGTATTCCGTTATCCATGCTTGCGGGCGTCGAATTGAGTGTCGATGAGTTGGAAGCGCTGCGGCTTGCCGACCTGGAGGGCATGTATCAGGACCGGGCGGCGGCGGAAATGGAGGTATCCCGGCAGACTTTCGGCAATATCGTAAAGAAGGCCAGGAAAAAAGTGGCGGACGCGATCATAAACGGCAAGGCGCTGAAAATAGTATCGCGCGGCTTCAGCTATTCCGATGCAATCCGGTGTTGCGGGAATTGCGGACTGGTTTGGCGGAAAGCGGTAATGGAGCAGACGGAATGCCCTGCCTGTCGCAGTACGGACAGCAATATTCCGACGGAAGCTTTTGCCGCCGATATTTTTTTCCGCTGCGGACGCGGCCGGCGCGGCGGTCGCGGCCGGGGACGAGGCTGCTTATAAGAAACATTGAACATCGAATGAATATTACCGATAACTGATAACACTAAAAAAAATGAATTTCGTAACACGTAACACGTAAAAAAGGTTGAGTGATGAAGGTAATTTTTGCGGCAACAGGACAGGATCTGGATTCGTCTCTGGATCAGCGTTTCGGCAGGTGCCCGTATTTCGTTTGTTATGATACGGTTACCGGAGAAACAAGTTGTATCGCCAACACCCGGAATCTGGATGCGGCGCAGGGCGCTGGTGTTCAGGCGGCGACGACGGTTGCCGATGCCGGAGCGGATTATGCCGTTTGCGGACACTGCGGGCCCAAGGCGTTCCGGGTATTGCAGGCGGCGGGGGTGAAGGTTATTTGCACGGCCGGGGGCAAGCTGGCTGATCTGCTGAAAGATTTCGAGGCCGGGAACTTGCAGGAAGCAACTGCCGCAGATGTAGAGGGGCACTGGATGTGAATATTGCGATTGCCAGCGGTAAAGGCGGTACCGGAAAAACCACCGTCGCCCTCAGCCTTGCGCGGGTACGGGCGGAAAAACGGCAGGAGAAAGTCAGGCTTATCGACTGTGACGTTGAAGCCCCGAACGATCATCTTTTTCTGGATTCAGCCGAAGTCAGCACCGTTCCGGTAACTTTGCCCAAGCCGGTAATTGACGAAAAGAAATGCACCGCCTGCGGCAAATGCGCCCGGACATGCAATTATAACGCCCTGACGGTCATAGCGAAAAAAGTCCTGCCGTTCAATGAACTTTGCCACAGTTGCGGCGTATGCGGTTATGTCTGCCCTGAAAAAGCCGTATCTTACAGGCCGGTGGAAATAGGGAAAATACATTCCGTCCGTTCCGGTCCGCCTTTTGCTTTGAGCTGGGGCGAACTCGCCATCGGACAGGTTCAGGCTCCGGATATTATCCGTGAACTGCGGCATGGGATCAGGCGTGAAGATATAAATATTTTCGATTCCTCTCCGGGCTGCGGCTGTGCCGTCCGCGAAACCCTTGCCGGGATGGATGCGGTGATACTGGTCACTGAACCGACGCCGTTCGGCTTGAATGATCTGCGCCTTGCGGCCGAACTGGCCGGAAAACTTGGGATCCCCACCGGGATCGTTATCAACCGTTCGGACGGCAATGATAAAATAATTGAGGATTTCGCCCGTGAGAGCGGAGTTGAGATTCTCACAAGGATCCCGTTTGAACGGAAATACGCCGAAACCTATTCCAGGGGGATTGTGCTGGCGGAAAAGTATCCTGAAATAGAAACCCTTATGGATGACTTATACGGGAAAATAAAGGAACTTATTGAACGAGCCCCCGAAAAGCGGCAAAGCGTTTTGGGCTCCATACCGGAATCTGGCGGCGTAAAACCGGTACCGGCAGCCTCGCGCGACGGGATTAAGGAAGCGGTCGTAATAAGCGGTAAGGGCGGTACCGGAAAAACCACCGTGTGCGCTTCGCTGGCGGCTTTGCGGCCGGGAAATGTATTTTTTGATGCGGATGTGGACGCTTCCAATCTGCCGATTCTGTTGAAGAGCAAAACGCTCTCTACCTGGAAATTTACTTCCGGGGCGAAAGCTTTCATTGATTATGATAAATGCGCCGGTTGCGGCGGATGCTCTGATTTGTGTCGCTTTAAGGCGGTTCGCAGGTACAAGGACGGAACTTATCAGGTTGTCCCCGGAGCCTGTGAAGGCTGCGGCTTGTGTGAACTTGTCTGTCCTGCCGGGGCGGTTGAGATGATCCCGGCGGATACCGGATATACGCATTTGTCGGCGAGCGAATACGGCAAACTGGCTCATGCTTTCCTGAATATCGGCGAAGAAAACTCCGGCAAACTGGTAACGGAAGTAAAAAATCTGGCATTGGCGGTTGCAGCGGAGGAAAAAGACGCCGATATTCTCGGAGATGGTTCGCCGGGTACCGGTTGTCCGGTAATCGCCGCGATGGCAGGCAGTAATCTGGCGTTGGCGGTTACGGAACCGACCGTTTCCGGTATTCACGACCTGAAAAGAGTGCTCGCGCTGGCCGCCCACTTTGATATTACCGGTTGCGTCGTCATCAACAAAGCCGATATCAATCCGGACAAGGCTGCTGAAATAAAGGATTTCTGCCGGGTGAACCGGGTGGAAGTCATCGGGGAAATACCATTTGACGAAGCGGTCGGCCGGGCTTTGCGCGAAGGTAGACATCTGCTGGAAATTTCTTCCTGTCCGGCCCGGACGGCGGTTGAAAATATCAGCGGACAACTTAAATTGAAATTTAATATCTGATGAAAATACGGACTGACACGGACAAAATTAACTCAAAAAACTTAAAACTGTTTAAGGAAGGATTAAGATGATCATCGCAGTACCGGTAGCAAATGAATTGTTGTGCATGCATTTCGGGCATTGTCAGAAATTCAGGTTTTTTGAAACGGACGCCGACAGGAAAATCGTCAAGGTTGAGGATAAAGTTCCGCCGCCGCATGAACCGGGAGTATTGCCGCGCTGGCTGGGAGGACTGAATGTTGATCTGGTAATTGCCGGCGGCATGGGTATGCGGGCGCAACAGCTTTTTGTCCAGGCGGGCGTGGAAGTGATTACCGGGGCTCCCGGTGCCGACCCGCGGAAAGTGGCGGAGGCTTTTCTTGCCGGTACCCTTGAAACCGGCGATAATGTCTGTGACCATTAATTGGAGACGCCCCTGGGGACAGGGGCGGCTGTAGCGTTAACCCTGAGATAACGATTGGCGTCCCACGGCTGCCCCCAGCCGTGTTTTCAAAATATTTGGGAGTATAAAAAATGGCTGAATGTAATAAAAAATGCAGTTCCTGCGAGTCCGCCGGCGCTTGTGACCTGAAACTGAAAAAACGCTTGTCATCTATCAAACACAAGATAATGGTGCTTTCAGGCAAAGGCGGAGTCGGCAAAAGTTCGGTATCCGTGAATCTGGCGGTTTCGCTGGCGATGAACGGGATGAAGGTCGGTCTGCTCGATATAGATTTCCACGGGCCGAGCGTGCCGACCATGCTGGGGCTGCGGAAAGTAACTTTGAATACGGACGGCGGCGGTGTTATTCCGGCGGAAGTCCATAACCTGAAAGTTGTTTCCATCTCCCTGATGCTGGAGAAAGACCAGGACAACGCCATAATCTGGCGCGGCCCGATGAAAGCCGGCGTCCTGAAACAACTGCTGGAAAATGTGAACTGGGGCGAACTGGATTATCTTATAATGGATTTTCCGCCTGGGACAGGGGACGAGGCCTTAAGCGCATGTCAACTGGTCAGCGACGCTGACGGCGGCGTTATTGTCACCACTCCGCAGGAAGTTTCATTGTCCGACTGCAGACGCTGTATTTCGTTTTGCCGGCAGCTCGGCCTGCCCGTACTGGGAGTACTGGAGAATATGAGCGGTTTTGTCTGTCCGAACTGCGGTGAAGTCGCTGATATTTTCGGCTGCGGCGGCGGGGAAGATATGGCGAAGTCATATAATGTCCCGTTTCTGGGCAGGATACCGCTTGACCCGGAATTGCGGGCTTCGTGCGATTCCGGCCATCCGTTCATATATCATTCCCAGCATAAACCGGCGGCTCTGGCTTTCGCTGAAGCCGTTAATAAACTGATTGCGGAAATAGAAAGTAATTGAACCGGTATAAATACAGATGAATTCATTGAAGATAACTGCTCTGGTTGAGAATACCGCCCGCGGACGCGGGATATTGGGAGAACACGGTTTTTCCCTCCTGGTCGAATATGACGGCCGAAAACATCTTTTTGATACGGGGCAGGGGTATGCTCTGAAACATAATGCCGCGGAGCTGGCGCTTGAACTCGGAAATATTGGCGCAATAATATTGAGTCACGGCCATTACGACCATACGGGCGGCCTGGGAACGCTTGAAAACGTTGACAGGGCGCCGATATTTACGCATCCGGAGGCGCTGCTGCCGAAATATTCCCGCCATCCCGACGGCAGTGTTCACACGATCGGGATGAGCTCGGTCGATGCCGCCCGGCGGAATTATGAATTCAACCGGGATTGCCGGGAAATATATAGAGGGTTTTTCCTGACCGGAGAAATTCCCCGGCTTACCGGCTTTGAGGACACCGGCGGCAGCTTCTTTTCCGATAAGGAATGCCTGAAAGCTGATGAACTGGCCGATGACCAGGCGGCTTTTATCGAAACGCCGAACGGGCTGGTGGTGCTTTTGGGCTGTGCCCATTCGGGAGTGATCAATACTTTGCGGCATATAGAAAAATTGACCGGCTCCAAGTCGGTTTATGCCGTTATCGGCGGGATGCACCTGGGTTCGGCTTCGGAAGAGCGTATCCGGGAAACGGTCAATGAGTTGAAAAAATTCTCAGTAAAGAAACTTTATCCCGCGCATTGTACGGGGTTTTACGCGGCGGCGCGCCTGAGCCGGGAATTTCCGGAAGAGTTCGGGATATGCAATGCGGGAACAGTTATAAAAATAAATTAAAAAGTAATCGCCGGCTTTGCGGAAATTGCAGAGCCATAAACAAAAATATCCTTAACCATGGAGGTACACCATGCCGCGAGGAGACGGAACAGGACCGCTGGGCGCAGGGCCGATGACCGGCAGGGCCGCTGGCTGCTGTGCAGGTTTCTCAACGCCGGGGTTCGCCGGCTTCGCCGGTTACGGCAGAAGCGGACGCGGAACAGGAATGGGACGGGCTGTCAGAGGCAGGGGCTTGGGTTTCAGAAACCGTTTTTACGCCCCCGTACCAGTGCAGCCGCCGGAATTCAGCGCTGAACAGGAAAAGGAATATCTCGTCAACGAGGTGAAAGCTCTTGAGACGGAACTGGAAGCAGTGAAAAAGCGTCTGGACGGGCTTGGCAAATAAACGTTTGCGGATATTCGCCAACAGGGCGCTTCATGCCGGAAGCGCCCTGCTTTTCTAATATACTTCCAGTTCCGTGATAAAAATAAATTTAGGGTCGTAAATGACTTTTTCAAGGTGATGATCGGGAAAAGTCAGTCTTACGTACCTTGTTTGAACGGCGGGAAAACTTATAATCCTGCTTTCCGTTTTTTTCTGCTGAAAAACGGCGCTTCCGACTTTTTTGAAGGTTTTGCCGTCCATACTCAGCTCTATTTCAACGGTTTTAGTTGAACCGAACGGCGGTACTCCCAGTTTTACCTGTTCTATTTTTTCGGTTTTTTCCAGATCGACGGTTACGTGTTTCGGGAATTTATCGGTGTCCTTCGTCGCGAAGCAGCCGGCGGTGGTAACTCCCCAGGAACCGTTGGTCAGGCCGCCGTTCCAGCCCCAAGGGTTTTTGTCGCTGCAAACATAGGGTTTATCGAGAGCCAGATTGATTTTTTCTTTTATGGTTCGAAAGGGCAGTACCGGCAGCCCGGATCCGGAAACGAGATTGGGAACGGCCAGGTTATGCCAGGCGTATTCCGCGGAGAGCGGTTCTCTGACTTTTTCCGAACTCAGGACAATTGTTTTCCCCTGAATTTCGGCCTTTGCCGGATAATATATTTCGTCTTTACCGGCAATCGTAAATTCGGCGGGAGCTTTGCCGTCATTGGTTTTCAGGATGGTATCAAGGTGCTCGAAACTGATAATAAGTTTGTCGCCCTCCGTTTTAAAGTCTTTGAAAACCGGACTTCTGAATTCGTTTATTTTTTTGCCGTAATCATTGGCCAGCGCCAGCAGCGCCAGCCGTTTACCGACCTGATATTTACGGCGGGGATGAATATTCCGGATATTGCCGATGTCGCCGGGAAATACCAGAGCGGAGTTTTTTATTTTTTCAGCGGCCCGGTATTGTGCTTTCCATAAATCCGTCAGCTTTCTGAAACCGTAATTATACGGCGCTATCTGGACAAAATAAAAGGGAAAATCGCCTTGCCGCCAAACTTTGCGCCAGCCGTTTATCAGCGCTTGCATCTTATAGAAATAATTTACGCCGTCAGCGATGTTTGCTTCACCCTGATACCAGATGACGCCCCGGATGGCGAAAGGTACCAGCGGGGCGATCATGCCGCCATACAGACCGGTCGGCGCGTAGTGTGAATTGAGCCTGTGAGCAGGAAACGGCTGCGCCGGGCATTCTATTTCTTTTTTGTCGGCAAGTTTTTTCCCCGCTTCTGCAGTCCACTTTTTTATCTCCGGCAGGTCTTGCCGCAGTTTACTCTGGAAATCCCTGTTGGCTTCGGCAATTATGTTGATGTAATTTCTCAATTGGCTGACCATTGCGAAACCCGTCGGGGACGTCCAGGGTTCGATGCGGGTACCGCTCCAGGCGCTTTCTATCAGCCCCACCGGAATTTTCAGTTCCCTGGACAATTCAAGCCCGAAATAATAACCCACAGCTGAAAACCCGGCAACGCTTTGCCGGGAGCATGTCTGCCATTTCGCGTTAATGCCGCGCCGCGGATAACCGGAAGCCGTACGGGGTATTTTGAGCAGCCGGATCAGCGGATTGTCGGCATCGGCAAGCATTTCTTCGGCCCGTTGCGAACGAGAAACCGGCCATTCCATATTCGATTGTCCGCTGCACAGCCAGACTTCCCCGACAAGAATATCCTTGATGACAATTTTGCCGCCGGAATGAGATATCGTCATATCCGCCGGTTTGGAAGCGGCTTCCATCTTTTGGAATTTCACCAGCCATTTGCCGTCTTTGTAAGCGGTCGCGGTCAGTTTCTGTCCCTTGAATTCAACGTTGACTTTTTGGCCGGGTTCAGTCCAGCCCCAGACCGGAACGGGTTTTTGCCGCTGGAGAACCATGTGGTCCGAGAATACGTCCGCGACTTTGAAGCCCTCGCCAAAAAGTATTGAAGCGGAAATAGACAGTACGATAATTGATAAAAACTTTTGCATAAGATAAGCGTCAAGAGTTAAGTGTTAATATCTTAAGATCGTTAGCTCCGGCATTATTCAACTTGTTCAACCTTTATCCCCTGCCTTCAGGGAGCGAAAATGACATTGTACGTGATCTGACACTGTTTAAAATAACAAATTTCTTGTAAAATCAAGATGTAAACACTGCCGCAACACAATGATCCGGCTGCTTTTTGAGGATCATTTTTCTTTTAACGCCCCGGCGGTTACATAGACGCCCCTGGCTCCGGTGAAATATTTTTTCAGAACGGCATTGACTTCCCGCAGGTTCAAGTTCCGGATTATTTCGGGAGCGGACCAGGGTTTTTTATAACCGTTGCCGTAAAACTCCTCAAGCGCCGAGCTGAATAACAAAGTGCTGTTATTGCTCATCAGGGACGCGTAATTAAACAGTACTTTCGCCCGGGCGGAAGAAAACTCCTCTTCGCTCAGGCCGCTTTGGGCAAGACGTTTGCGTTCCCGGGTCAGGAGTTTGATTACCTGCGGAACGGATTCACGGCTGGTGCCGGCGTAAAAAGCGGCGAAACCGGGACAAAGCCCGTTGCCGAACATTGCTCCGGCGCTGTAGGCGAGCCCATTATCTTCGCGGATACTCTTGAACAGTTTCGAGGATAGGCCGTTGAGCGCCTGCTGGAGGATTTCAAAAGCGAAACGGTCCGAAGACATGTAATCGCAGGTGGGAACAGCGTAAACGACCTTGATCTGTTCGCGGGGCAGTTCGATTGCAGCTTTGATATTGCGGCCCGGAAACACCGGCGGGGGGGGCAGTTGCCACTTGGCGTCATGGTTCCAGATTACGGCCTGGTCAAGTTTTGCGGCGACGGCCTGCGCGTCCGCCTCGCTGATATCTCCGGCAATGCCGATAACGGTTCGGGCGGGGTGAAATTGTCTGCGGTAAAATTCCTGCAGATCGTTTACGGTAATGCCGCGGACGGATTCCAGGCTGCCGTCGCGGGGGAGGGCATGCGGGTGGCCGCGATAAAGCAGTTCATACATTTTATCGACTGCGGCGCCGCCGGGGTCCTGGGCCCGGGTTTTGAGTATCTGCAGCGTATTGTGTTGTTCGCGGGCGAACTGTTTGGGCCGGAAGGCTGGTTCCGACAATACGGATTCGAGCAGTTCTACGGCGGTGCCGATCTTATTTTTCATACAGTTGAGTTTTATATAAAACGTATTGGTGCCGGCGTTTATATCGAGGTCTATGGCGTTGTCGTTTACGGCGGCGTTAAATTTTTCTTCGCTGTATTTTTTGGTGCCGGTGGCCAGAAGTTTTGCCGACAGGCGCGAAATTCCGGCGTTTTCAGGGGTTTCCATGATATTGCCGCCGAGCGTTATAAGGCAAATATCGATCAGCGGAAAACTTTTGTCGGGTATGCATATTAGCCCGGCTTTTGATTTCAGAACGGTTTTTTTCGCGTTTTTTTCTTTTGCTCCCCGTTTTCTGTCCTGTTTCCTGGGAGACTTCTGCGGGGAGATTTGCCTGACGATATTCAGTTGCCTGCTGTCAAAATATTTATTCGCGGCCTCAATAATATCGTCTTTGGTAACCTGTTTGAGAAGCTGAATATAATGATCAGCCATTCCGGGGTCGCCGTAAGCCAGCACGGCGTTTCCGATAAGTCCGGCTATGGCTTTGTTGGAGCACAGTATTCTGATATAATCGGCGACATGGCGGTTTTTTTCCCGCTCAAGTTCTTCGGCGCTGACGCCTTCCCGGCAGAAATTGCGCAACTCATCCAGCAGCGTTTTTTCCAGAGTCGGGAGTTTATCCGGGGTGGCGGTCGCGGAAATAGCTGAGACCCCGCTGAAATTGGGAGCGTAAGTGAAGGCCCCGATATCGATGGCCAGTTCTTTTTCGTTTTCCAGGCTTTTGACCAGCCGGGCGCTTCCGCCCTCTCCCAGGATGGCGGCGATCAGGTCAAGCGCGGGAATGTCCGGATGAGCGGCCGCCGGGATTCGGACGGCAACCGCGAATCTGGTGAGCGGATCCTCGAAGAAACAGGTGTTTGAACGCCGGCTCAACTGAACCGGTTCTTCCGGCAGCGGCGGTTCGTAGATATTGCCGTGACGCCAGGAAGACAGGAGTTTGTCGAAGATTTCCAGGGCGCGGGCCGCTTCGATATCGCCGGAAATTACGAAAAAAATGCGTTCCGGCGAATAACGCCGCTGATAATAACTGTACATCAGGTCACGGCTGACTTCTGCGATCTTTTCGTGATAACCGATGATCGGATGGCGTACCGGATGTTTCCGGAAGACGGTTTTCCACAAGTTTTCACCGAGCATATATTCAGGACGGTCGCGCACCATGTCCTGTTCCCGGAGGATAACGTCTTTCTCCAGCAGGAATTTCGCTTCCGGGAATTCCGGGGAGCTGATCATTTTAGCCAGGATATCTATTCCGGCGAAGGCGTGTTCGGACGGCAGGTCCAGATAATATACGGTATGATCATACGAAGTGTAAGCGTTGGCGCTGCCGCCCAGGCGGTTGACGGTGTTTGCGGCTTCCTGGCCGGGATAACCGTCGCATCCCTGGAACAACATATGTTCGAGGAAATGCGACAGGCCGCAGCCCAGAAAATCCGCTTCGTGGACGCTGCCGGTGGCGACGAAACACTGGATGGAAACGGTAGGCGCGTCGTGTTTGGAATTGACGAAAATACGCAGACCGTTATCGAGGGAATAAGTCTTGACGCGGGAAAAATAATCCCCGTTGAATTTTCTGCCGGTCTGTCTAGTCAATTTTCGGAACCTTTATTTTGCGTCCGTCGGGCACGGCCGGGGCGGAGTGCGCCGGTTTAAACAAATCGAAATCGGTGTTGAAATCCTGGATCGAGTCTTCCGGGCTTGCTCCCAGTACCTTCTTTTCTATCAGCGCAAATACGATGTTGCCGATATCGGAAGCGCTGCGTATGCCCCAGGACTTAAAAATATCTTCATAGAAGATACTGTATTCCTGCATGGCGAATTCCGAAATCCCCGCAAGAAGTTCTCCGGCGCCGACATGGCCGCCGCTTTCGCTTTTCGCAACCGTATACTGAACGGCGGCGTTGACGAATTTATAGGCGTCTTTGTGATAGCGTTTTTCCCGGTTGACTATTGAGTCGATTATTTTTTGCAGTTCGTCATTCAGCATAGTTAGATGAAAATTGTTAAAGTTTACGTTTATTTCAGAATTACTATAACTGATGCGCGGGC
>JAQUOK010000010.1 GCA_028717165.1 Victivallaceae bacterium
CCCGGATCTCAACGCCGGCAATATCGCCTACAAGCTGACCCAGCGCCTTGCCGGAGCCGCGGCCTACGGCCCGATACTTCAGGGGCTGGCCCGCCCGATAAACGACTTATCGCGCGGCTGTTCGGCGGAAGACATTTACGGCGTGGCGGCAATAACTATCTGTCAGGGTATGGTGTAAAAAAAACATATCGCCCGCTCAAAAAACTTGCCATCCCATAGAAAATTGGGAGATACGAAATTTTGCGAGACTCCGTCGTGGCGAGACTCTGTTGAGCCGTAGATGTTGAACGCTTTTCGGCTCGTAGGGTGTGGCCACGGCTGTCCCTAGCCGTGCGTCCCGCAACTACGCCTCTGGGGACAGGTGCGTTTCCAGTTTACCAACGCTGTAAGCCTTGGAAAAACTTTACTGCGATTGAAAAAGCGGTATTCAGCACAAAACTTGCGATATTAACTCTCATTTAGATATTCAGAAAAAATTGCAGATAAAACATTCCAGGCTTTTTCTTTATCCTCAGCAGAAAGTCTATTAATAGATGAATGCAGGCGGTCATCTATAGAAGTATCAACAGGTTTATGGAAGATTATATCAGCATCAGGAAACAACGCGAAAAAAGTATCAAGGCGCATTGCTTTAATATTTTCAATACTAGACAGATAGCGTCCGATTGTTACCTGACTTAAACTCGCTTTTTTAGCTAACTTTTTCTGATTGGAATTTTCGTATTCTTTATCTAATTCAGTCTTTATTCTTTCAAAAATAGTCATACTTACCCTCTTATATTTGCTATTAAGAAAATTATAAATAACGGCAAAAAAATACAAACAAATACTTGCATTTTATAATTAATTGTATATTTTATTCATAAATGAATAATCCCTTATATGTTTCAAAAGATTGTATGCCGAATTAAAAAACTGATAGCAAGGATTTTTATGCTTAATCTGGACCAAATTAAAGAAGCCGACACCGAGGAACTTGAAAGTTTATTGACATTCTTCCGGCGTGATATTCAACATGCGGAATCGTGGCTGCAAGAACTTAGATATGCCGAGAGAACTTTAAAAATCGTTTTGTGCCTGAAAGTCGATTCGCTGCCGGAACCGAGAAAGGACAGGGGAGAAAAGGTAACGGCATTAAAAAAGCAGTTGCTGAAATGCGGTTTAAAACAGAAAACCTTGGCAGAAAGACTTAAAATCAGCAGAGCTGCGGTATCACTCCAAGTCAAGACTGGTATTCACATGGCGAAAGTCGCAACAAAATACGCCGAGGCGCTGAATTGCGATCCGCGTTCGCTCTTGGATTTTTGACTGTTTTTTTATCGCAAAATACCTAAAAAAACAGACCGAGGAAAGCACAAATAATTGGCACAAATATAAGAATGCAGATTTTATGGCATAAAGTGCAGAAGATGTAAAAAAGTTAGCTGGAAGATTCACCGATTAGCTAACTGAAATCTCTACAATTGGGAGAAGCTAAATTATCGTTATATATCTTGTATTTTCCCGGTAAAGCAGTTAAATTACCGGCTGTAAACAATCGCAAATAACTGGTAATTTAATGAATACGAAAATAAAATTTTTCAATACGATGGACCGCAGGCTCGAAGAGTTCAGGCCCATTCATCCCGGCGAAGCCCGCATGTACACCTGCGGCCCCACTGTCTACAACTTCGCGCATATCGGCAATTTCCGCGCTTACATGTTCGAGGATCTGTTGCGCCGCACTCTTAAGTATTTCGGTTATAAGGTCACTCAGGTAATGAACCTGACCGACGTCGATGACAAAACCATCAGGGATTCGCAGGCATGCGGCATGAAACTCGATGACTTTACCGCGAAATATAAAAAAGCGTTTTTTGAAGACCTCGAAACTTTGAATATCGAAAAGGCGGAAGTATACCCGGCGGCAACTGAACATATTAAAGAAATGATCGCCCTGATCAAAACGCTGGTTGAAAAAGGCTGCGCTTATCAGGCGGAGGACAACTGCGTTTATTTTTCCATAGCCAAATTCCCGGAATACGGCAGACTGGCTAAGATCGACTTTGAAAACCAGCGTTCCGGCGTCCGCATTAAAAACGACGAATATGCCAAAGACGCAGTCGCCGATTTCGCGCTCTGGAAAGCCTGGGATGAAAAAGACGGCGATGTTTACTGGGAAAGCCCCTGGGGCAAAGGCCGTCCGGGCTGGCATATTGAATGCAGCGCGATGGCCATGCGTTACCTTGGGAAGACTTTTGATATTCACACCGGCGGCATCGACAATATGTTTCCGCACCATGAAGACGAAATCGCCCAGAGCGAAGCCGCCAACGGCTGCACTTACGTCAATTACTGGCTGCATTGCGCCCATCTTATGGTAGACGGGGATAAAATGTCTAAATCGGCGGGTAATTTTTATACTCTGCGGGAATGCGTCGCCAAAGGTTACAGCGGCAGGGAACTGCGCTGGGTTCTGCTGGGCGCCCATTACCGTAAAAAACTTAATTTCACCTTTGCCGCCTGCGATCAGGCGCGCGCAACCCTTGCCAAATTCGACGAACTTTTTTCGTGCCTCAAAGAAACTGCCGCCACCGGAAACGGCTCGGAAGTTGAGGAAATCGTCAGCCGGGCGAAAAACGCGTTTGATACCGGCCTGGCTGATGACTTGAATATTTCGGAAGCCCTTGCGGCAGTTTTCGGGCTTCAGCATGACGTCACTAAACTGCTCAATACGGGTTCGTTATCGAAACCGGGAGCGGAAACGGTACTCGCACAATTCCGTAAATTCGATGAAATCTTCGGACTTTTTGAAGTGGACGCGGAAAAGGGCGAAAAAATACCGCCGGAAGTACTGGAAATGGCGGAAAAACGCCGGGCCGCCCGCGCCGCCAAAGACTGGGCTGCCGCCGACGCGATGCGGGACCGGTTGAAGGAATCAGGCTGGACAGTTGAGGATGCGGCGGACGGCTTCCGGGTCAAAAGGCTGGACTGAAACTAAAATTATCCCTGAAAGGGATATCATCGTAGCCCGGGGCAGCGCCCCGGGAGATATATAACAAACGAGATGTTCCCTGTAAGGGAACTTCAGAAAATAGCGGTTGACGGATTGAGGTTCCCATACAGGGAACGTTCGGTATCTCATTATTACCCACCGCTTTGCGGTGGGCGACAGTGAAAAACCCCTCTGGGGTTTTGAAAAATGATAATCAATAAAAAAAATGTCCAAAAATTGCGTAAAACTTGAAATATATGTTCCGGAAGAATACGCCGGAAAACTGAAAGCGGCCTTATTCGAAGCCGGGGCCGGAAAGATCGGCAATTATGACTGTTGCTGCTGGCAGACTCCCGGCACCGGACAGTTCCGCCCGCTTGCGGGCAGTAATGCTTTTATCGGGAAACAGGGCAATATCGAAAAGGTTCCGGAAACTAAAATCGAGCTGCTTTGCCCCGCGGAAAAAATCAAGGAAATAATTGAAGCCCTGAAAAAAGCGCATCCGTACGAAACTCCGGCTTTCCAGTATTGGAACGTAGAAATAGTTTGAACGAAATAAAGAAAAACGTTATTGGGAATTTAACGTTGTAGCCGCCCCTGTCCCCAGGGGCGAAACCTTGAGAGACGCACGGCTGGGGACAGCCGTGGCTACACGTAAATCGTTATGACCGGGGGTTGTAGCCGCCCCTGTCCCCAGGGGCGAAATAGTTTATAGGTTGTAATAAAAGATGAACCAATTAGGAAAATATCCTCGTAGACCACAACGCTTAGAAACTTTATTTGCTAGTCAGCGTCCATTATTCTATATAACTTTTAATACTTATAAAAGAAGAAATATCTTAAATAATCAAAAATGTTTTGAAGCATTTGTAAAGTATTCTGAAAAAGGTAAAGATTTTGGAATTCTTATTAATAACTTTGTTATCATGCCGGATCATATTCATCTTTTAGCTTGGAGAAATGAAGAAAGTTGCGGTTTGAAAAATTGGATAAAAGGTTTAAAACGGGTTCTTAGTATTGAACTTGATAAAAATAATAACGTTAGACCGCATTGGCAGGAAGGCTTTTTTGACCATGTTTTAAGAAGTTCAGAAAGCTGTATTGAAAAAAGTGAATATATCAACAAAAACCCGGTCAGAGCCGGTTTGTGTAGTTCATATAAAGAATGGCCGTATCGTGGAATTATTGATCAGCTTGTTATCGAAGATTAAAATTCCTATTGCAATTAATTAACGGTTGAAAGCAGCATGGAATATTATTTCGACGCTAAAGGTGTAGCCGCCCCTGTCCCCAGGGGCGAAACGTCGGGGAACGCACGGCCGGGGACAGCCGTGGCACGAGTAATACATAAACAAAACGATAAATTAATACGGGAATGATCGAATGCATTTTTTCATTAATTTTTTATGGGAAGACCCGCAATTCTTTTTCAGATGGATGCTTATTGTAGTATTCGCTATCTGCTGCCACGAATATATGCACGCCAGAGCGGCGCTCTGGCAGGGAGATCCCACCGCCGCCGACCAGGGACACCTGACTCTCAACCCACTAAAACAAATGGGGCCCTTTTCCATTTTTATGCTGGCTGTTCTCGGCATCGCCTGGGGACAGGTTCCGGTTGACCCCAGCCGCATGCGCCACCGGCACAGCGACGCGCTGGTGTCTTTCGCCGGCCCCGCAACCAATCTGGTTCTGGGAATAATATTCTGTTTTATTGCCGCCATAGTCGTTCTTGTTTCCGATATCAAAAGCCCGGCCGCCGACATAAGCAACAATGCCTATCTGCTTTTTTCCAACGGCGCAATGCTTAATTTCGTTCTTTTCATGTTAAACCTGTTCCCGGTTCCGGGGTTTGACGGCTGGCACATTCTCAGTTCGTTTTTTCCCCGGCTGAAAGCCTCTGATTCGCAGGCAATGTATTTTGTCATTGCAATTGTTTTTCTTCTGGGGATAAAATATATTGATTATCTTTTCCTGGCGGGCTCACTTATCAGCAACCTTCTAATTTACGGGCTCGTCCTGGTCGGGCGGCTTTTCGGAGCTTAGAATTATGGCGCAAAAAATATGGCGTATCGGAGAAATAAATTCCGCGCTCAAGGAATTGATCGAAAACAGCCTTATGCCGCTCTGGGCGCAGGCGGAAGTCGGTACGTTGAATATCCACCAGTCCGGCCATGTCTATATGACCCTGAAAGACCAGCGTTCGCAGATGCGGGCGGTATTTTTTAACGGCGCCGCCCAGGCCCGCAGCCTGCGCCTGAAGATCGGCGACCAGGTGGAGGTTTTCGGTAAACTTACGGTTTACGAGGTGCGCGGCGAATACCAGTTGAGCATCCAGCAGATAAGGCCGGTCGGACTCGGAGAACTCCAGCGCCGTTTCGAAGAGCTCAAACGCAAACTTGAAGCCGAAGGCCTCTTCAGCCCTGAACGCAAAAAAACGATTCCGCTGCTGCCTGAAACCATAGCCATGGTAACTTCCCCAGGAGGCGCGGCGGTGCGGGATTTCCTGCAGATAATTGAGCGCCGTTTTCCAAACATGCATATTCAGATATATCCGGCTCCCGTTCAGGGATTCGGCGCTGAAAACGAGCTTGCCGCCGGAATTGAGTTTTTCAACCGGGCCGGACATGCGGACGTTATCGTCCTGACGCGCGGCGGCGGGAGCATGGAGGATCTGTGGCCGTTCAATGAGGAAATCCTGGCCCGGGCCGTAGCCGCCAGTAAAATCCCGGTTATCAGCGCGGTCGGGCATGAAATTGATTTTACGATCTGCGATTTTGTCGCCGACCTGCGGGTACCGACCCCGTCCGCCGCGGCCGAACTGGTTACCGGACGGCGCGAGGAATTCGAGAAACAGCTTCAACGCAGTGAAAAGGACCTGAGATCGTCTTTACAGTTCATGCTTCAGGAGTTCAAAAACCGCCTGCGGCTGGCTGCCGGAAGTCACGTTTTCCGCGAACCGATCCATATCGTCCGCCAGAAACAGCAGTATATCGACGAACTCCTGAAAAGCACAGCCGTTTCCCTCGAAAAGAATTTCCGCAACAACGACCTGCGCTTTCAGCTCGTTTCCGGCAAACTGGAAAACAACAGCCGCAACTGCTTCAAACTGCTGCATTCAAACCTGGACGGTTTGTCCGGCAGACTGAACGCTCTCGGCCCTCAAAACGTCCTGAAGCGCGGTTTCGCCATCCTTCGTGACCCGCAGACCAATAATGTGATCACCGACAACAAACAGCCTTCCGGGAAAGAACTTCAGGCAACTCTGCATAAAGGTACTCTTGATCTGATAGTGAAATAATATTACCAGACTTTGAAGAGGTCTTCAACACCCTGTTTCATATATTCATTTTTCGGAAAGAAAACACAACTGTAAGAAAACAATATGCTGCCTTTGACAGTTTTGTATTTCGCGTTACAACGCAGCTGATCAGCGAGTTCACGACGGTTTTTCCAGGCCCGCGAAGACCCCAGGCGGTAAACCGCCTGGCCGGTATAAAGATCGACCTGCGTATTCTTTACCTGCTCCGCCCACCAGTCCAGCAGGGCGGCGTAAGGCGCCGCCTCATGCGAAAACTCCCAGTAAAGCTGCGGCGTTATATAATCCACCCAGCCCTCCTTTATCCAGCGGCGGCTGTCCGCAAACTGGTCGTAAAAGGACTGTGCCCCTGTGCTCAATGAGCCTGCCGGATTGTTTTTCCGGTTGGCCCATATCCCGAACGGGCTGATGCCGAATTTCACTTTGCGCCCGGATGACTTCAGACATTCATGAACTTCGCTGACCATACGGTTTACATTTTCCCGGCGCCAGTCGTCGGAGGACAGGTTTTCCGGATTGTTCTTTGCGCAGGTTTCCGCATCTATACTGCCGATGCCGGAATAGGGATAAAAATAATCATCGAAATGGATGGCGTCCACCTCATAGCTGACGACAATTTCCCTGACGGTAGCCACGATGAATTTTATTACTTCCGGTTCCCCCGGATTCAGGATGAGCTGGTAAGAATCGTCGGCGAGAGGTATTTCCAGAACCAGTTCCGGGTGCCGGCGGGCGAAGTTCCCCGGCGCCAGGGTTTGCAGGTAATCGGCCTTGCGCAGAGGTGTCGAACCGCTTACCCGGTAAGGATTCAGCCAGGCGTGAAATTCCAGACCGTATTTATGAGCGGCTTTAATCATAAATTTCAGCGGGTCGAAACCGGGAATATCCTCCCCTTCCCTGCCGCTGAGATAACGTGACCACGGGTTCAGTGCGGATTTATAAAAGGCGTCATTACTGGGGCGCACCTGGAAAATAAGCGTATTGAAATTATTTTCCGCCAGATTGCTGACGACTTCAAGGAATTCCTGCCGAAAGGAATTTCGTTTTTTATGCTTATGGAAATCAATATTGCCGACCGTGGCAACCCATACCCCGCGAACTTTCTGCCGCCCCGCTTTGCCGCGCAATATTTCAGTACCGCCCGCGACCGTGGCAACAGCAAGCAGAAGCAGCAGGAGTAAAACAATAATTGCGGAATATAAATATTGCTCCGGAACCGACGAAATATAATCCATATGAATAATTCCTTAAATTTGCTCCGAAGACGGTTTTCCGCTCCGTAGTTTTTTAGTCAAAGCGCGTTTCTTTTTGTTTTCAAGGCGGCGTTGAACTGAACCGGCGGTCGGCCTGGTCGGGCGGCGTTTTTTGGGAGGATACAGCTGGTTAAGAATAAGCTTTTTCAGGCGTTCCGCCGCGTCAAGACGATTTTTCTCGCGGTTGCGCGAGCGGCGCGCTTCAATGAGAATTTCGCCGTCCCCGGTCAAACGCGCCCGGTGCCGTTTCATGAGCCGCTCCTTAAGGTCAGGCGGCAGAGCTTCCGAAGCCCGCAGATTATAACGCAGACGTACGGCGGTCGCCACTTTGTTGACATGCTGTCCGCCCGGACCGGAAGCGAGAAAAAATTCCTCCTTCAGTTCCTCATCGGGAATAACGATATTCCGAGTAATAGAAAGCATCCCTTTTAACCTGCATACAGTGGGTTTTACCGTTCAACAACAAAACTAATTTATGACTTATAATTGAACTGTCAAGCGGTAAAGCATATAAAAGCCGTTTGGGAAATGACGCTAAGGGTATATCATGGACAGTTTTTCGAGCTCGAAAGCGATTACTGTTGCTATGGGCGCGTTTGTCCAGCCGGAATAAATGCTGTCCGCCCCGCCTTCGTAACGGTTGCCTCCGCCCCATGATTTCAGTTTCAGGTCATACATCCCCCGCCAGCAGCCGTAAAGATGAGTTTCGGGCGATTTGTCCTGAATCCTCAGAAGCAGTTCCAGCGCTTTTCGGTAAGCTCCTAAATAACGTTCATCATGCGTCAGGGCGTAAAGAATATGCAATCCGAACACCGCCCAGTTCTGAGTATATATAATATCGACGAGATGTTCGCCGACCGGGGCTTCCCGACACCATTCGCTGGGAATACTGCCGGAAGGCAGCTGCGCGGCAACAAGCCTGTCCGCCGAATAACGGGCGGTATTTTCCAGGCGTTTGTCCTGCAGAAAGGCGGCGGCAAGTGAAATGCCGATAACAATATAGGCATGTTCACTGGTCGTAAAACTGTCACGGGCGGCTTCAAGCCAGGCGTTATAATTCATGATCGCCTGCCGGTATTTTTCGTCTCCGGACTCCCGCCAGGCAAAGGCGAAAGCTCCGCAGGCCAGAGCCCCCCAGTGCGGGCTTTTCAGTTCGCCCTGCCAGATAAAGCGGGCGTCGTTTTTTTCCACTTCCGGGAACTGATGCCGGAAAGCCTCTTCCATAACGGAGGCCAACTGCATGGAACTTGCAGCGAGATCAAATTCGGCGTCGAATTCAGGCGCGATCCGCGCTATGAGCAGCGGAATCATACAATTCCAGGCATTATCATCAAAATATATTACCTGATGCCACTGTTCATGGCTCCAGCGCCAGGCGCCCTGCGGACAGCCTTCATGCCGGGTATTCCGCATGCCGCTGCGCCGGTAAAGATAGCGCAGAATATTCTCCGCGGTCCGGTAGTATTTCTCCGCACCGAACACTTTGTGCGCCAGCAGAAACAACAATGCGGTTTCGAAACAGCAGTCCGGCCGCCGGTGTTCAATAATGCTGAAATCACCGTGAAGCACCCACGCGGGAAAAGTTTCATATATTTTTTTCAGCGCAGTATTGGATTCCGTCAGGACGACGCGTTCCCCTACTCCCCAGGCGCCATCGTTCGGGTCCATTATGCCGGAGTTCTCAAACCACTGAATATTCGCCTTCAGGCTTTCTTCAAGTTCTTTTCTTTGCAACATTTTTTATCAGTCCTTTTTTCTCTTTTTACAAGGCAATCCGCGGCAGATTCCAGTATTTCCTGTAGGCGTTCACCATTGCCAGATAATTTATCGGCGGCACGCTGTCCGTGATCGCGTTACTGGCTGTAAACACATGCCCGCCGTTGCCCAAACCCTCTTCCAGACATTTTACCGTCGCCTGTTCAATTTCTGCCGGCGACGCAAAACTCAAGGTATTACCGCAGTCCATATTCCCCAGAAAAGTTATCCGGTCCCCGTACCCTTCTTTCAGCCGTTTCAGTTCCATGCCGGCAAAAAGGTCGATCTCAAGATAACCGTCAACGCCGGAATTTATAAGGAAAGCGTCAATAGCATTCCATAGATTCCCGTCGCTCGCATTGATCACGAAACCGCCGCGGCGGTGAATTTCGTCGGAAAGCTTCTTGAGTTCCGGCGCGATAAATTCCCGATAGCAGGCAGGCGAAATCAGCGGGGCGTTCCCGGCAAAATCGCCGCCGATCCCGATAAACCCGATATCCAGGCCGGAATAGGTTTCGACCAGCAGTTCCGCCTCCCGGGTGGCAAGGGCAAAATGTTCCCGCGCCACCTCCGGAGCCAGCAGTATCGTCTGCATCAGCTCGCAGTCCGTCCATATTCCATGTTTATAAGCCGGAGCTATAATCGGAAATTGAACTTTCCGCCGTTCCATTTCTTCCCGCAGCAATTCGTAGATCAGGAACTGTTCTTTGTTAACCGCTCCGGCGGACTGCCGTCTTTCCCGGTTTCTCCGGTCAACTTCCGCGACCGGATCGTCGGGAGAGGTTTCGGCCGCAGCTTCGTTCCGGGGCGCCTCGACGGACGGCGGATTGCTGATCACATATATCAGGTCGTGCCCGAAAAATTCCGCGATATCCAGATAATCGACGGCAAGCTGCCGTACCGCGCCCTGCCAGCCCTGTTCCCGGACGCATTCATCCCAATGCAGCAGGGCACACGGGCGCCCCAGCGCCGCCGCGGTAATATCACGGGAATACAGGCAATACTCGAAACACGGCGTCCGGTCAGGAGTTTTATGTCCGAACACATTCAATACTCTTTCAAGATGTTCCATTTTTCAATAACTCTCTTTTTAATAACGTTTCGACAGAAATGTCGCCGGGGAAAGCGGCGCATCCAAGCCGCAGTTTTTTACCGGAACAACGTTCCTGAACCAGAATTCGAGTTCCTTATACAGGGCCGGTAATTCTTCCGTATCGTATTTACGGTAAGCAGCCGGCAGGTTCCCGCCGATACCGCTGTAAAATTGTCCGATCTTTCCGCAGTATGCTTTTATTTCCGCCAGCAGTTTTTCCGCTTTAACCATAGCTTCATCCGCTTTCGCCCGCCTGCCGCGGCGCATTGCGGAACAAATTACTGAACTCAGCCGAACAAGCCGGGTGAATTTTTTATATAATTCAGCGATAAACAGATAATGCCGCGCATTGACCGCAAAAAGTTCCGCGGCTCCGGAACAATGCGGCCCGGACGCGGCTTGCGCAAGGACGATCGCCTGTCCGGTTTTGCGCTTTATAAGATCGTATTTGCGCTTTATTTCAGCGGCGCTGAACTTTTCCAGCAGGATCATTATATTCTGGAAACTTACTTTCCAGCCGAAACAGGTATCCGGTATCTTACTCAGCGCTACTACTTCGTCCATAAGCAATACCGCCGCCGTCATCCGTTCCGCCGATGCGGAACCGTAAAACGCCTTGACAATATTTTCCACGGACTGCCGGAAGCCTGCCGTCCCGCTCCACATGGCGCGCGCGGCAAACGTCAGTTCCAGTTCCCCGCCTTCGAAACGGCTCTGGAAAACATTTCCTTTCCGGCCCGCGGCGGCAATGCTTTTAAGCGTATTCCATAAAAATTCGCATTTATCATAACCGCCGCCCTGGGGGAAACCGCTGAAATTCTGATAAGTCCACTGCCAGACATCAGCAAAACCTTTTTCTCTCCAGTTCCGTTCCTGGGAAACAATTCTTTCTTCAAGTTCCTCATAACCGGCGGCCCCGCCGTCAAAAATATTGGAGAAAGGCACCCAGGGAATGACCTTGCCGACGGTTCCGGGAAGCAGGCAGGAAACAATATCGGCGCCCGTCCGCATGTAATCGGTAACTACCGGAATTTTCATATTGCCCCACCCGTTTTCATCCATGACGGCGGAGGTAAGGTTGACAAGCGTCGCCAGCGTCCGGGAAGGATCGGCGCCCTCGGCGGCATCAAAACCATGGATGGCAATGCCGTCCGGCCTGATCCCGGCCTCCTGATTAAGCCTGATGAACTTCGCTATCATCTGGTTATAGAAGTTCCGGGAAGCGGCCTTATTCATGTCTTCCACCCTGAGCGGGCACATGCCGTGAACGCCTTTGCGCGCATAGGTAATACTCGTATCGGCGCATTCGGGATGACGGTCGAGAAAACTTTTCCGGTATCCGAGAATATGCTCAAAACCCTCTTCAGGAAGAGGGAAACCGCAGAAAGGAAAGGGCATAATGAGCCAGTAGACAGCAATTCCCCGCAGATGCGCGTAATCCGCAAGCCTGCGGACATCGGCCCAGCTCAATTTGTCCCGTGCCAGTTTCCCCGCATACACTATATAAGCGTTAAGACCGTTCTTAGACAT
This sequence comes from Victivallaceae bacterium, assembly GCA_028717165.1. Lineage (GTDB taxonomy): Bacteria > Verrucomicrobiota > Lentisphaeria > Victivallales > Victivallaceae > JAHOYW01. The sequence goes on from JAQUOK010000010.1 coordinate 11,925, forward strand.
CCAGTCCAGCTGCATAACAGCATTTTCGAGGTTTGTCGATACGGATTCGGGATTCGAGGCATGTATGCCGCGCGTTTCCGGCAGGGAATGCCCGGCAATATCCAGGCCGCTGAAAATTGAATCTATATTGCATGTCCTGTTGATCCGTTCATGGTCGATCCCCAGTTTCCGCAGCAGAGACGTGGCCGGAAATGCGGTAAACCCGGCTCTATCTTCCAGCAGCCGATAAACGCCGCGAAACATGCCCGCAACAGTTCCGCCGGTGATTATTACCCGCTGACAGGAATGGGCCTGAACAGTCTTCACCGCGAAACCGTCGCTGCCGGCAGGAATGGAAACGCGTTTCTCCCGCAGCAGAGCGGCTATCCCGGCATGAAATTCCGGCATACCGACATAAACAGCGTTACCGAAAGGAGCGCATTCCGGCGCATCCAGAACGGGCATTTCAACACCTGTCGCCCGGCATATATATTTTTTCAGTTCTTCCGCCGCGAGGCGGTCGGATGCAGTTTTTCCGGGAATTATGTTCCAGCTTTCCTGAGACGAAGGCTGATTTTTTCGGGTTTTCAAATCGACTGCTGACATCCTTATTTTTCCTTCCTTAAAATTTTCAGTGGTTGACTATTTCTTTTTACTATTGCAACGGCCTGCCTGCCGTTCATGAGATTTACCGCTCTGATCTGCCATTCTCCGCCGGGGTCGTTCGCGGCCGGATCCAGTTTTCCGCTGAACCTGCCCCCCGCCACCGCGATATTTTTCCCGTATTCCTTAAGTTCCCCTGCCGGGCCGCACACGGAAATCTCGACTGGGAATTCATCCGCAATTATTTCGCCCTTGAGGTTACGGATGCTGACGTCATAATTTATTCGCGCAGATCCGGCGACGGTTTTCGCGGTAATGGTTACCGCTCCCGGCTCCTGCGGGGAAAAAACCAGGATTTTGCCGTCTCCCGGCCTTAGATCAGTACGGTAACACTGCTCCGGCAGCTTAAGTTTCCGGCCTTCCAGAAGATCGTAAACAAAATAATTCAGGGCATTAAGCTTTATTTCGGCGCGTTCACTTTGCTTTTGGTTATCATTTATTATAAAAAGATAAACCGAAGCCTGACTCCTGAGCGTAAAGAGAATAATGCGCGGGTTATCAGTCCAGGCAAATTTTTCGGTTTCCTTCAGCAGTCCGGGGAGTTCTTTTTTTACCAGCTGCGAAGTCACGGCATAAAGCGGCTCGCGGTTTCTTTGCTTAGCTTTCAGCAATTCCAGCCAGTGATCGAACTTAACAGCGGTTTTGCGTATCCCGGCTATTTCAATCGTAGTGTCGGCATCGGCGTATACGATTCCGCCTCCGGAAATGAATTTTTTTATTTTGCCGCTGACCTCTGCAGGCAAGTCCGTAATCCTTACCAGCAGGAGAGACTGGTAACCGTCAAGTTCGCCCGCCGCAATATTGTGCTCATAAACGATATCCACCGGCAGATGGGCCCGAAGCAGAGCATAATAGGCTTCCTCCAGCCGGTGCCAGTTAAGCCAGGCTTTGTAACTGACTTTTTCCCAGCTGACAGGCGTCAGGAAAAATTCCGTAGTCCTGGAACGAAGCAACGCTATTTTTCCTTTATTGGGCCTGAGCTTTGCCAGCAACGGGCCGTATTTGATCAGCATCCGGTTCAATTTCCTGATTTCCTCCCAAGTCTCCGTCCCCGGAAGAAACCAGGGGAAATTATAGGCGCTGTAACAAAAATAGCCGATCCCCTGGATGCCGGAGGCAAGCGCCAGGAAAACCTGTTCGCGGATATCGGACGGTGCGATGATCCCGGGAGCGTTTTTGACCGGCGAAATCATTTTATGGGTCTGCAGGAGAGCCCAGATCGGTTTCCCGATGACATTGGCGTTATGCGTCGACAGTACCAGCGGAATAATGAGGAAAGAGTCGGAACAACTGTGATAAATATCGGTCCAGGCAATATCCTGGGCGGCATACCATAACCTGTCGTCCACGGCTTTAGCGGGAAGCCCAGCCCAGGCGTTTACCGAACAGGTCAGGATTCCGGGTTTTTCTTTTTTGGCGGAAGCGGCAACAAGGCGGCTGTAAGAAGCAAGCGACTCGCATTTAAAATCCATCCATTTTATCCATAAATCTTTATTATTGCCGTTCTTATCCGGTTCAACCGGAGGCTCCGCCGCATATTTTTGCCTGAACATTTCAAGCGCCGGACGACTGTAATCGCCGCACGAGAAAGTCGGTTCGCTTTCAAAGGCAATCCCCCTGAACGAGGGAAACGCGGCAAGCTGCCGGACAATCTTTCCGACGTCCGCCGCCGTTCTTTGCCGGTAACCGGGATTGCAATAGGAAAATTTATCGATCGGCTTGCCCGCCGCATCCGTCATTTGCCATTCCGGATGCCGGGCAACCGGCGGCCTGAGCAGGTGTGCGAACATACCGAAACCATATTTCGAGGCCATATCCCAGAATTCTTTTTCTTCAGCGCCTGCCATGTTGAATCCCAGACTGACGTCATGGGCCGCCAGATCTTTGTACATCGCCTCCCATAATGCCGGGTAACGGGGCACGTTCGCCGTTGCCCAGACATGTATCGGATATTTTTCCCGGGAAGTAACGATATTTACTTCGCGGCGAACGAAATCAAGTGTCTCCTTTCCCTCTTGCAGTCCGACCTCGAAACAGTATTTCCCCGGCCGGTATTTCCTGCGGTTGAAAGCGACTTTCAGAACTCTATCGCCGGAACCGGCGCTGCTTTCTCCTTCCTCCAGGACAATCCCGGCATTATCCCTGAATTTCCAGAAAAATTTCGCACCGCTTCCTGAAATTTTAATTTCCGCGGTAATTTTTTCCCCGGCAAGCCAGTTCTTTCGCGGCAGCGCGAAACTTAGCAGTTCCTTCCCGTAATTAATCCCGACCGTCGCCGTCAGATCCGCCGGTATTCCGCCGGGCGTTGAAATCCGGCAGCGCAAATCATATCCGCCCCGCGGACAGAACGGCGCCGGAATTTCGCAGGCAAAAGTGTTCCGGCCGGAAACGATATTGATTTCCCTGCTTAAACCGAACACTTTTTCGGAATAGCGGTAAAACTCCAGGGAAAGCATTCCCTTGCCGCGATAAGCCTGAGATTCAAAATCCGCGCTCACCGACGCTGTCCCACCCGCGGCCACTGCCGGAGCTACGGTAAAGCGGCTTATATAACCGTTCAACCTGCCTGAAGACCATTTTATCAGGCGGCTGAAAAATTCTCCGCTGCCGTTCCATTTCTTATGTTCCGTCATGGTCGGGTCATAAGCGCCGCAGGCGAAAACCCCGCCCCGGCCGTAACGGTGATATGCCAAAAACGGCATAAGCTTTTCCCCGGCAGCAACCTTCAGAAATATTTCCGCGTCCGGTTTCGGAGACATAACCTGGAAATTTTTCACAGGGTAACGCTTCCAGTCAAGTCCCGTCATTATTCCGGCAGGGGGGCAGATAACTGCCGCCGCGGCACATTTGACGGGCTTGGTTTCGCATCGCTTTACCGGCAGCAGCTTTTCCGGATACCCGGCTCCGAAACCGTATATTCCCCCCATTGCCAGAAGCGTTCCGCCTTCGCGGACATACTTCTCCAGTTTTCCCGCAAAAACGGGAGAAAATTCGGACGGAGGCAGTTCGTGAATGATCACGAAATCGTTACGCTTAAGTTCCAGCACATCGAAACCGTTAACGGCGATTTTCACTTTTATGCCCGGAAACGGCGCCAGCAGTTCCTTAAAGATGAACGGCGTTTTAAACACTCCGCGTTCAAACTGAATAAGGCTCCAGTCCGAGCTCATTTTCTTTTCCCGCAATTGCGAAAACGAGCTTATGACCAAAACCCTGACGTCTTCCACCGTTTGAGAAAATGCGATAAAAGAATTCAACAGCAGCATGGACAAGATGATTTTTCCTGTCATCGTCCGGTAAAATTTAAAACTGAACATTATACTTTATCTCCCGACTATTTTTCCAGCAATTCCCACAGGCGGCCGTCACCCGGATTCAAAACATAAGCAACGGCGTAACCGGCGGGAGAAACGGTAAATTCAACTTCTTTTCCTGTAAGCATATCGGTTATCCTGCGCAGGGATTTCACTTTACTCCGGTCAATATTCACGCTGACCTCCGCCCGGTTTTCACAGTCCCGGTTAACCAGCGCCAGATATTTCCTGCCGTTTTTTTCATCAACCAGGGTCTGGATCTCCCCGCTTTTGCAGTACTGGTTGCCGCCGCCTTTCATAGCCGCAACATTTTTATCGCCGCCGACTGCGGATAAACGGCACAGCGTCGGCCCCAAAACCTTAAACTCTTTAGCCAGCAGAGAAATTTCCTTGAGTTTCGCGGTGGGGATTTCCCCTTTCTCACCAACAACCAGACCATTCCAGCCCTGCTGCGACCGGTAGCTAAAATAAAACAGCCCCTTCGCCCCATGAGCAACGAACAGATAACTCATCGCGCGGATTTCCGCCGCGCTCGGATCCCGCCAGTGATAGGCTTTATTGCCGAAAGCCTGAACCACTCCCCAGAGCGGCACTTTACTTTTAAGCATGGCTTTGGCCTGATCGATATATTCGGTCATATCCCCGTTGAAATCTCCCAAACGAAGATAGAAATCTCCGATCTTATTATATTTGTTGGTCAGCGGATAGATATCCAGCATCAGGATTGTCGGCTGCATATATTTGAAGAGGGTCTTCATATTGTCCATCCCCACCATCGCCGCAAGCATCGGGTGTTTCGGATCGACGCTTTCGAGACATCTTTTTTCCAGCGCGAAACGAACGGCCTCCAAGGAAGTGGGTTCGTCATTACCGTAATAAGCGAATAAAGCCGGATGATTCCTGATCGGAGCGACAATCCGGGTAAATTCCGCAAGCATCGCGCTTTCATCGTCAGTATCGGGACGCCGGACGGACAATAACAGCTTCAAGTTGTGTTTTTCGGCAGTATCCAGCGCCAACAGGTAATTTTTGGGGTCGGTATAATTCCGGTCCGTCTTCGCATAACCCGGTTCTATGCCGACATAGGTGTAATTGAAGTCGTACTTACGGAGATTGGCGAAAACTTTGTCCAAATATGCCTTCATTCCCTTTTTCCGGTCTTCACCGCGCGGGAACGAACAGGCGTCAATCCAGCAACCGACGGGAAAAACGCCGCCGAGCTCAGCTTTAACTGTTTTCAACGGTTTCGAGCCCACGATTTCCACAGTTGCCGAGTTCAATACGCCGGAAGGCGAATCCACCCGGATAGAATAACGCCCCGAAGGCAGGACTTTTCCTTGTTTGTCCGTACCATCCCAGACGCAAACGTAAACTCCCGGTTTCCGTTTGGCTTCAGCTTGTATATTTTTCACCATATTGCCGCCTGCATCATAAACATTGCAGGCAACGGGCAGCATTTCCGGCAACACGTAAAAGAAACTGACCGTATCGTTCAACCCGTCGTTGTTGGGTGAAAATTTCGCGGGCATGGCTTCGTTCATTTTCAAGAGGCCGCCGTCCGCTTCCACCCGGCGGTCATAAATCATCCCGCCGTTCGGCGTACGGGTTTCAAGGCGGCAAACATAAGTCCCGGCGGCAACCGGATGTCCGGATGAATCCCTGCCGTCCCAGCAAGCTTCGTATTTGCCCTTGCTCCGGTTCCGGTCAACAAGTATGGCCAGCGGCGAAGCCGTATCCGGTTTTTCGCCGTAAACCGCCAGTTTCACCGCGGAATCCCCATCGAGAGAATAAGAAAAATTAACTTTTCCCAGCGTACCGTCGCCGTTGAGCGACAACAATTCCGGATTCGCAGCAAAGGCTTCAGAAATCATGCTGACACGCATTTTGTCCGGATAAACTGTTTTAACGGTGTCGCCGCGATAGTTCCGTAAAGTAATTTTCATTCCGGGACTTACGGACGGAAGAATATCATTCCGGGTAAAAGTATAAGCGGCAACTTCCCGCGGCAATACCCCACTGCCGAACAACAGTTTTTCATTACCATAAAGGCATACTTCCTTCAGGTCGCCGCCCTTTACCGCGCAGGTCAGATTAATGTACGGTTTCAGGACAAGATCCTTAAAGGAAGCAATCATATCCGCGCCCAGCCTGACCTGTTTGCCCTTTACTATTCCGGCGTCAAAAAAAGCTCCGACTTTTCGCCCCTCAAAAAAGAATTCATGCTTATGGTTCCGGCTGACGGTTATTTTAACCTCGCGAAATTCAGGTTTGACCGTCTGGTTCAGCTTCAGGTTTCCCCGGAGCCGTTTCAATATTTTAGTCTCGATCGGCGAAGGACAGAGACAGGTCTGCATGCCGTTCTTCACTTTATAAACCGCAAAAATATTTCCCCAGGTTTTCACGCAGTAATAATTGGATTTATCCTGATAAAGATAGTAAATCCAGGCAGCATAACCCCGCGGGTTCTTAACCCGGACGCTTAATTCCATATTTTCATATTCGACCGGATAACTCGCCGAAGCACCCCGCTGCAAAGTAAGATTCCCTTCGCTGACTTCGTTTTTCCCGAGGAAAGTCCATTCCGGGTTTTGACTGAAACCGATAATGAGCGGAGTACCGGCGGGATTGCCGCTTATGTTTACGTCCGGTTGCAGATTATCGGCATCGGCGCCGAATAAATGAAATGCGGTTAAGAATTGCAGAATCAAAAATATCCACATTCCGGGCAGGAACCGGGATTGCCGCCAACATCCAGCTATCTCTGAAAAAACTGCCGTATTCCGTCTCGAAAAAATTCCGTTTTTCTGCCTTAACAGTCTGCTTGTTTCTTCGCTTTCAATCATTTTCTTACCTCCACTGGTTTTGTAAACTCACAATATTTTATTCCTGAATCCGTGAAAAATTTTTCGGATTCGTATCCTTTCAGCTTAGAAAAGTTGCTTCCTCCGAAAAAAATCTGACTTTTTTTTCAGATTGATAAATTTTTTCATCTGATTTTTTCATAACTTGTTTTTCTTGGTTTTTGTTAAAGATTATTATGATTCAATTTAATTACTGCTAATTCAGCCGGTTCTATAAATACCCGCAGACAATCAATATTTTTGGATTCTGTTTTTGCCAGGACATCGAAAACATCATATTTCCTGTCAAAATGCAACACCGTCGAAATCGGAGAGTTGAGATCATCATTGACAATGAAAAGATACAAGGTTTTGCCGTCGGTCAGATAATTCAAATTAATATGGCGACATGATGTTTTGCAAGGCATGGGTATCTTTTCGAGATATTTGCTTAAAGCGTTGTCCAGTAATCCTGCTTGGAATTCCATGTCGGAAGCGCGCTGATTACCGTCCGTAACCATCCGATACCAGAATTCCGCGTCAAAGTCAACCTTCAGACCGATATTTGTATAAGATTTCCGGTCCGTAATCAGTTTACCGCCGCCTTTAACATATTCCTCCAGCAGCTTTGCTTTCCCGGCGCTTAGGTATTCAAGACCGGCGGAAAAAATTACTGGAAATTTTTTCAGGTCAGCTAAAGAACTCAGCTCGCTTTCTAGAAGTATGTCGAACGGGATGCCTTTTCTGAACAAATAATATGCCAACGCATCGCATTCATGGAGATGCTTGTAACGTTCAATCGGATTGTTTTTCCATAAATCAGCGAAAATACGGGTAGTCGTGGAATATAACACAGCAACTTTGCCGTCCGCCTTGTGAAGTTTTGGAGTATTTGCGCATATCGGAGCAATGAATTTTTTATATGTATCGGCAGCCGCCTCAACATGGGCCGGAGTAAGGGAGCGTCCGGAAAAATAAACGATCCCTTTTGCCCCCTCGGAAAAAGTCTGCAGGATGAAACGTTTAAAGGCTGGGATCGAGATTACATTCGGTTTCATTTGCGGTCTGAATTTGTCGTAAATGGGAAGATTGGGGAAATTCACCAGGCCCTTGTTCAGCATGTAAAGACAAAGGCCGTCGGCTATTTTGTTTTTCCAGCCGGAAGAGGTAATTTCATTCATGTAGAATTGGACATAAAGCTGAAAATCCCTGATATGGCAGTTGTCCAGAGAAACCCGGCGCCCGGCTTTTAGAAAATCTTCAGGTTTGCAATTCGGGATTGAAAGCTGCTTCCCTGAAAAATAAGCCGCCGCCGGTATGGTCAGTACTTTAACACGAGGACATTCTTTTTTTATGGCATCTGCGAGGGAAGCGTAATATTTTACGCATTCATTATTCTGAAACTTCGTCCACAAAAGCACAGGGTTATTGTCAGGGATGATGCCTTTCGGAATATCAAAATAACTTTTGTCCGAGGGCGGATTCAAACTATACTTCCTGCGAAAAAGCCTGGCGCAGTTTTCACAAATACAGCCGCCCGGCTGAATTCCAGGTTCATCATCCAGGCACAAGCCGCCAAAATTTTTGAAATGTTCCAGCCATTTAACCAGAAGCCTGATTCTCCCGATAATATCAGTATTATCACGGGAAAAACAACGGTAGCGCGGTCTGTCGCTGAACCGGCTTAGCTGGCATTTTCCGGAATTTTTCTGATAGAAGGTATCCAGTAATGGGATAAGGGCAATATCAGTATTTTTGAACCGCTCAAACAATAAATTAAATTCCCGTGAATTTGCTGGTTCGCCGTTTTCACTGAATTTAAATGGAAAGTCGCTGTAAAACCAGAGCGCGCTCACTCCCATTTTCCGGCAATCTTCCGCGGATGGGGATTTTACATCGCCCGATACGATTATTTTAAATTCATGGGCAAATATCGTGCAGGCACAAAACCCTGCATATAATAACAATAAACTCTTTAAATAAAGATACCGCATCATTTTTCGCCTTTATCCGGTAACATGTCCTTTTCAAAAATCAGGTACCCCCAGCGTTCGGGCAGATGGCAATTACGAATACCCAGTACCGGCCAGGTACCATAAAGATTTCTGCTTCTGCGTCTTTTGTCGTAACGAAATTCCGGCTTGTAAACATGCCCGAGGTGGGCTCGCCATTTATTATTTCCCTTATTGGGACTGTAAGCGCCTTTTGTTAATGGTCTCAGCGCTTCCCATGGAACAGCCAGTTCAACCGTCCAGCCTTCATCTTTATCATCAGAATAGTTAAGCGTACCATATACCTGCACCGCGCTTTTCAAACCTTCACAATTCCAATACCAGTCATACTTATTTTTAATCATGGGAAGATTTAATGCTTTACGTGAAGCAATTCCACCACCTTTAGGACATAAATACGGCAAGTCCAGGAGAAGATCCCCAACATTATTTATGGGGTTAATGTGTATTTCAATATAATTTCTCCCGTCAGCATCGGGATCAAGGAAAAATTTCACGAAAGTATCCCTGAACATTATTTCCGGTTCTCCGGTATCCTGTTTCCCCTTCACATTTGTGTGGGTTCCCCCCCGCTTCCTTTCGCCATAATATGCCACAACATCAGGATCGTGAATTTCATAAGCCACATAAATATATTCATCATTCCAGACAAGCCTGGCACAGGAACTTATGAATGGTTTCGAGCCGTTTGCCAAATCCCGGAATTCCATAACAGGCGCATTTTGCCAGCATTTTTCGTTGAGTTTCCCGTCTATATGGATTGTCCCTTCGGGAACTTTATAGCATTTATAAACCGGATTAATTCTTTTTTCCGATTTTATCTCGTCAGCGGACAGCGAATTCACATATAGAAATGTAATTGCTGCTGGTAATGCGAAATACAAATAGGACTTTTTCAAGTAATTATTTATGTAATGGTTTAGTGTTGAAAAGTTGCTTCCTCTGAAAAAATCCGTATTTTTTTGTCGAGTAGACTGAGGCCTCCCATTGTTTAGGTTGTGTTTGTGTTCCCCGTTGCCCTGCACTTTCGCCTGCAGGGTGTCACAATATCCAGCCATGCAATAGTTGTGCCACAGCCCCTCCCA